>JAAEQG010001500.1 GCA_024231775.1 bacterium | reverse complement strand
CGTTCGATCTGATCTTCGGTGGCGCAGTCCGCCATGAGGGCGTCACTCCTGCTCGAGTTCGGCGGTCCAACGGCGTATGGCTTCGAGGACACGACTCTTATAGACGTATACGCTGGAAGTAGACAAACCCAGTTCCCCGGCGACCTGCTCGACGGGCAACCGCTGCACGGCGTAGCGGAGGAACGCCTGGTACTCCTTGGCGGGCACTTCGCTCTCGATGTGCTTGAGGGCTTCGCTGAGCATGGCGTAGCGCCATTCCTGCTGCCAGATCAGTCGATCCGCTTCGGCGTGAGGGTCTTCCAGTTGAGCGAGCGGACTGATTCCGGATTCGGGATCGATCATCTGAGCCCGAGAAGGACGCCGGCGCTTGCGGTGGGTGAGCATAGCCTGGCGACGGGCGACGCCGAACAGCCACGACCGAAACCGCCCCTTCGCCGGTTGGTAGGTGCCCTTTTCCAGGGCGGCCTGGGCGATGAGCATAATCTCCTGAGTCGTGTCGTCAGCGTCGGCGTCGGGCAGCCCCAGGCGGCGGACGAAGCCGGAGACCATCGGGGCATAGATACCGAAGAAGTCCACCCAGGCTTTGCGGTCACCGGCGTCGCGGACAGCCCAGAGCAGGTTGCGTTGGGTGGTATCCAAAACGACTTCTCCGCCCGGGGGCACCGTCGGCGCAACGCGGGATCCACACTCCCGGGCCAAGGGACAGCCCCATTCTAACGCGCCGAAGCGGATCGCACCGCCAGGCTAGGTTTAAGACGCAGTTTTTGCGCCGGGTTTGTAAGAACTAGCATACCGGCGCCAAGGGATAGAGGAACCGCGTGTCCGGTGCAAGACCTGCGGATCGGCCTTCTTTCCCGCCGGCGGGTGACCGTACGCCGTCCGGACACGCCCACGGAGACACGCCCATGCATCTGCTACTGCCAATAACGCTAAATGCTGCCGGGGGGATGGTCAGCCTGGCCATTGCTTTGGCCCTGACGGTCCCGGTTCAGCCGCTCCTGGCGGATGAGTTTGCGGAGGAGATCGAGATCCGTGGTCAGCGGATGACGGTCTGGCCCGCGGATGATCTGCGCGAACGTGGTTTCGACATCGTCGACGTCCCGCGCGCGCAGAACGCCGCCTGGATCTACCTGGAGGCATGGAACACATATTCGGACCCGCCGACGGACCTGACGGATGCCTTGGACTACGCGGTGGGGAAGGGCTGGCCTACCGACCAAGATCGATTCCGGAAATGGCTGACCCGCAAGGAGAACCGTGAAGCGCTGAAGCTGGCCCGGAAGGCGGCGGGAATGGAACGCTGCCAGATGCCCTACTTCGGCGATCCGAATGGCGGCGTGATCTCGGTGCTACTGCCGTCACTGAGCCCCCATCGCATGGTCGCCAAGCTGCTGGTGGCAGACGGTCGGCGTTTGGCAGCCCAGAAGAACTACCGCGGGGCGATGGACAACTACGCCGCAGCCCTGCGCATGGGGCACCACGTGACGCATGGTATCACCCTCATCGAGGGGCTGGTAGGGGTCGCCTGCTGGAACATCGGTGACCAGGCGGTTCGCGACATGGTCCTGCGCTACGAGATCCCCAAGCATGACCTAAAGGCCATCACTGAACAGTGGAACCGGTTGAAGGCGCTTATGCCCACGGTCGAACGCGGTTTCGAGTGCGAACGCGTGATCGGGCCGTCGTTCGTGGACGAAGTGGTCAGTCGTCCCACGGCGCTGCTGCTGAACATACACCGGATCTACAACGGGGACGTCGGTGGGGGACGGGCGCATGACGGCTGGGATCGGTTGGAGGCGCGCATCGGGCACGTGTTCCTTCCGGATCGCACCATAAAGCGGCATATGTACAGCTTCTACGACCGGCTAGCCGAGATCGCGCGCACACCGTACTACGACGAACGGGTGCGGAACTTCGATGAAGAACGGTTGCATGAAGCCATCCCGACCTGGGACGTATTCTCCCGCACGCTTCTTCCCTCGCTGTCGCGTTCGCGAATACTGGGAGAACGCTGCCGGGCAGACACACGGGCGACCACACTCGCACTTGCCCTGAGGGGCTACGCCCAGGAACACCGCGGCAAGAACCCGGCTGAACTGGCGGAACTCGGCGGTGGTGTGGATAGCGAGGATCTGATCGATCCGTTTGGCGGTGGAGAATTCGGGTATACGCGCAGCTCGCGCGGATGGAAGCTCCACAGCGTGGGACCCGACGGAACGGACAATGGAGGAGAGTCCGGCAAACGCTGGGACGAGGCCGGCTCTGACATGGTCTACGTGTTCCCGCCCGACAAGGTGGAGCCGTTCGAGGACACGGATGAGGACTGAGCGATTCCTGACAACTTCCGTGGCGACCTGCGAGACGCAGGACGCTACGTGGGGGCGCCGTGCTTTCGCCACCCACGAAGATGGCGTGACATCACGAGGGTGGCTTGACATCTTGAACTTGCGAGAGATCGTGACATGACCGTTCTTCAGAACATCGTTTGGGTCGCCTGTTTCGCGATGGCTGGCACTGGGGCGGAGCAGACCGACAGCCTGCGCACGCTGCTATCGGACGCGGACGCTAGCTCGTTAGCGGTGGTGTACGTACGGCAACCGGCAGATTTGTGCTCCCCGCTGGAAGGGATCGTGCGCCTGACGGAAGCTCCTGAGTCGGTGGGCGAAGCGATCCAGGCGACCGCCAAGCTGTTTGACGGCCCGTTTGCCCTGGTGGTCACCGGTTCGCCGTTGCGCCCGGACCTGCTGGCGGTGACCATCACCGCCAAGGTATCCGCCGACCCCGACACCTTCTACAAGATAGCCGACCGCGAGTTGGTGGCGGCGTTGAATCGCACCGAGGGGCTGCCTGGCGCCGGATCCATAGGCTTCGAGCGCAGCGGTACATCGGCGGTCCTGCGCTGGCCCGGGGCGATTCCCGTGCATCTTCACTTTGCGATGCGCGATGGGTATGTACGGGTGAGCACAGACCGCACCCAGGTGGATTCCTGGGAACCTCCGGCGGGATCACGGACGGAAGAGACTACCTCCGCGTTCATCGATTCGACTGACTTCAAGCGCCTGGTACCCGCTGGCGCCCGAACTCCCGATCTTCTGGCGTACGTAAACTGCCGCACGCTCATGCCTCTGGCCCAGATGGCTTTGCGGGACACTCCGGAGGTGGATGCGATTCTCGGGTTGGATCAGCTCGAAGGGGTCGGGCTGGCGGCAACGTGGTCGGAAACCCGCACCGCAGCCGAGCTGACGATGTGTCTTGCGGGCGAACCCCGAGGGCTGCTGACCCTCCTGAAGGCCAGTAGCCGCCCGGTCGAGATCGGCAAGGTCTTTCCCGCGGACACAGTGTTCATGGCGGGCGGCAAGCTCGCCAGCGGAGCGGAGTTGGCTGAGCGGGTCAACGGCGTGCTCGACCTGTTAGACCCGGAGATCGTCCAGGAGTACGAGCAGGAGCGGACCGATTTCGTGCGCGACTTCGGTTTCGACATTCACACCGACCTGCTGGGCAACTTCGTGGATGAGTGGGCGTTCGCCATCCGGTCGGACGGCGGTGGTCTGCCGGAGTTCATGCTGGCGGTTCGGTTGGGTGACCCGGGGTTGTTTGAAGGCCATGTCCGGGCGTTGGCTGCGGCGTTTGATCTGCAGTTTGACACCAGTACGTATCGTCAAGCCACGGTATTCGCGCCCAGCAGCGCGCGCGTCCGCCTGGCTTACAGCGTGGTCGATGATTACCTGATCGTAGGACGGGATGCGGACGGGGTCGCCCGGATGATCGACGCATCGACGGATCACCAGGGACTGGACAGTTCGTCGGTCTATCGCGAGGCGACAAAGCGCTTCAGCAGTGACTCGGCGGGGTTCGCCCACCTGGATCTGTCTCGGCTGATGCGCCTGGCGTTGGAGCATGACGATATCGAGCCCGATCCCTCGATGGGCATCGATGAGGCGATGATCGAAGGTCTTCGGCGGTTGGCGTCGCAGGATGCGGCGTTGGATTTCGCCCTGCAATCCGCCACCGGACGGGTGAGCCTGTCGATGGATCTGTCGGGCGGCAATGAGGTCCGCAAGCTGGCCGGTGAAGCGGCGTGGACCTCCATCGGTGCGTCACTCGGTCGAGCCCGCGAGATGTCCAAGCGCGCCGTCTCCATGGCGAACCTCCAGGGTATCGTACGAGCGTCACTCTTGTACGCGAAGAACCACCAGGACCAGTGGCCGGGATCGCTCGCGGAGCTCGTCCGGTATGGGTCGATCTCGCTGGAAACGCTCGGCAACGTCTACGATGGAACCAGCCCGCGGACCATCGCCGATGCGGACCGAGAGTCGTACTACCTCTACCGCGGCAACCCGGACGGGAAGCTCGGGGCGACAGATGTCGTCGCCGGCGAACGCGAGATCCGCCGGGGTGAAGGTGCCAACTTCGCCTTTGCCGACGGTCATGCCCGCTATGTCCAAGAGCCCGAAGCCAGCCGCCTGCTCGCAGTCCTGCGGGCCAACGCGCGTTGAGCACCGCGTGCTGTCGATGCCACGTCCCGTACTGGGGCGGATCGCTTGCCCAAGACCCGTCCTCAGCGCGTCCCCGGAAGCCGCGGGGCTGTCTGTCCGGCGCGGGTGGATGGACTCAACAGGCTGACCACGACGTTGACGATCAGGGCGGCGACGAAACCGAGGGTGAGGTTGTAGACTTCGACCCCGTGAAACTGGTTGTTCCAGAAGTATTTCCAGGCCAAGGCGACGACGAAGCCGGTAAACATGCCCGCCACACACCCCGCATAGGACGCCCGACGCCACAGCAGCAGCAGGATCACCTGCGGCCCGAACGACGCCCCCAGGATCGCCCAGCCGTAAGTGAGCACGTATTGGTAGACGTTCACGCTCTGGTCGATGACCAACGCCGTCGCCCCCAGACCGACGGCTAACACCACCAGCCGGTTGACCAGCATGTGGGCTCCGGAGCGGGTCTTGCTGAACAGCCGGGCGTAGAGATCGTTCGCCGCTGCGCTGGCGGCGACGACGAGCTGGCTATCCGCCGTCGAGCAGATCGCCGCCAAGACGGCGGCCAGAATCAGACCGGCCAGCACTTCGGGGAGCATGTGCATGGCGGACAGCACCAAGCCAAGCTCGCCATAGGTTCCCTTGGTCTCCGGAGCGAGCATCAACTGGCCCCAACCCGCCCCAGCCTGGGTCATCGCCCGGGCCATCAGCCCGACGGTCACCGCCCCCCAGTAGACGCAAACCGCCCACACGGCGGAGATCACCCCGCCGAGGAGCGCTTCTCGTCGAGTCTTTAACGCCATGAACCGAATCAACACGTGCGGTTGACCGGGGTAGCCGAAGTTGATCCCCAGGGCGGTGCTGCCCAGAAGGAAACCCAGAAACGCCACCCCCACCTTGTCCGGGGTGAAGCGCAGCAGGTCGCCCTCCGCACCGCCCAATTGTTCGGCAATGAAACCGTATCCCCCTTTGGTAGCCAGCAGGTAGATCGGGAAGACGACCAGCGTTCCGACCATCAGCAAAGCCTGGAGAAAATCCGTCCAGCAGACCGCCCGAAAACCGCCCAGCACGGTATACAGCAGCACCACCCCGACCCCGATCAGCACGCCGTAGCGATAGTCCATACCGCCGAAGCTGGCGGAGAAGGCCTTGCCCGCCGCCGCCAACTGAGCAGCGACGTAGAGCAGCATAGCCACCAGAATCACCAGCACCGACAGCGTACGCAGCACCGGAACGCGCTCTTTGAAGCTGAAGGCGAAGAAGTCCGGAAGGGTCAGAGCGTTAAGCTCGAGCGAACGATCCCGCAAACGTCCTGCCAGAACGAACCAGTTGAACAGAAAACCCAAGATGCATCCGGGGATGATCCAGTACGCGGACACTCCGGAGGTGAACGCCCAACCCACCAGCCCCAGCGTTACCCAACCGGACTCGCTGGATGCCGAAGCAGACAGAGCGGCGATCCAAGCACCCAGCGAGCGTCCCGCCAGGAAGTAATCCTCGTCGCTACGACGGGCGAACTTGGCGGAGTAAAGCCCGATGGCGATGATCGCCGCGGTGTACAGCGCGAATGAAACTGCTACGACGGTAGTGTTGACCGGGCTCTCGTCGGGCATAGGTAGTCCGCAGCCTCCCGCGACCTGCGTGCCGCGTCGATGGATCCAAGATCCCGATTATGCCGCGCCGCTCGCACACGATCAATGCGCGAGGTGATCGGAAGGGCGGCGGGGGAACGTAGCGGAATCGGCGGAGGTCGTTCGGAGCCCCCAGCGCCGGCGCGGGGTTGGTCCGCTCTCTCACCGCCGCGGCTTGCTTCGAGACTGGTTGCCTGAGTGTCGGGAGAATCCGGCTGATGCTATACTCTGCCGGCTTTAGGTGAGCGAGCACGTGGGCATGTCCAAGAATGGCGGCGCATGCTCAGAGGCGAGTCCGGATGCGCGGCGGCACCGGGTCGTCCGCGGCCAGGCTGACAGGTGACAGATGTCCGCAGCACTGCCGACCAGTGACACCGGCAACGCCTTGTTCCTCAAGAACATGGCCCAGCTTTGGCGCGTCGATCCCGAGCTGGCGATTCAACTCGATGAGATCGACGATGACCAGCGCCTGCCCGTGGAAGCCACCAAGTCCGGCCAGTGGACCTGCGCCATGTCCACCCCCGATGGGCGCCGCTGCTATCTAGCCAGTCGCTACGACCCGGTGAAGGAAAGCGAGACCCGCCTGGAGCAGGCGTCTCTGGAGGACAAATTCTGCCTCTTCGTCGGAGGGTTCGGCCTGGGGTATGATTTAAAGGCACTCCACGCCCGCCTGAAGGGTGATGCGGCGATCGTAGTCAGCGAACCGTCCCTGCCGCTGCTAGCCACCGCTCTGTGCTGTGTGGATCTCTCGGACGTCATCGCCACCGGACGGTTCGTGATCCTCACCTCCGACGACAAAGCCCGTCTGCACAGTCGTCTGCAACCTCACGGAGCACTGATGATGCTTGGGGCCCAGTTTCTGACCCACCCCCCCTCGCAGCAGATCAGCGGTGAGTTCCATAAACGGATTCGTGATCTACTGACCGACTACGTTACCTATGTGAAGATGTCGGCGATCACCCTGGTAAAGAACTCGCAGATCACCTGCCGCAACGTAGCCAACAATCTCGGGACGTACCTGAGCACGCCGCCGATCAACATCTTCGGACAGTCGTTCTCCGGGCGACCGGGCATCATCGTTTCCGCCGGGCCGAGCCTGCGCAAGAACATCCACCTGCTAGCCGAAGCCAAAGGCAAAGCCGTCATCTGCGCGGTCCAGACCGTGTTAAAGCCCCTGCTCCGACATGGTATTCGGCCGGACTTCGTCACCAGCCTGGACTACCACGAAGTGTCCAAGCATTACTTCGAGGACGTGGGTGATTTGTCCGACGTACACCTGATCGCCGAGCCCAAGGCGACCTGGCACGTGGTGGACGACTATCCGGGTCCGGTTTCGCTGTTGAACAACGAGTTCGCCGCACTCCTGGTCGGTGAACCGCTGGCGGCGCGGGCCGGCCTCACCGCCGGAGCCACGGTGGCCCATCTGTCCTTCTACTTCCTGCGCCATCTCGGGTGCGACCCGATCATCTTCGTGGGGCAGGACCTGGCGTACACCGGCAGCGTGTACTACGTGCCCGGCGTGGAGATCCACCAGAGCTGGAGCAGTGAAATCAACCGCTTCAATACCATGGAGATGCGCGAGTGGGAACGTCTGGTGCGCAATCGTGAGATCCTACGCACCACCCAGGACGAGCAAGGTCGGACGCTGTATACCGACGAACTGCTGTTCACCTATCTCGAGCAACTCGAGAAGGATGTGGCTGGTGCTCCGGTGCGGGTCATCAATGCCACCGAAGGCGGGGCGCGGATCCGGGGCACCGAACCCCTCACGATGAGCGAGGTGCTCGAACGGTTTTGCCGGGAACCGCTTCCGGAAGGATGCTTCGCTTATCAGCGCACGGTGAAGTGGTGGGACGATTCGCGGCTGAGCCCTGCCCGGAGCGAGTTGTCCGCTCGACTTGCGGAGGTGCGCGACGTGAAGCGCATCTGCGAACAGACCACTCCGTTGTTGATCGAGCTGAAAGGCCTGGCAGGCCAGCCGGACCGCTTCAATCGGCGCCTGGCCAAACTGGACGAGCTGCGCACCCAACTGAACGCTGCTTCGCGCGGGTACGCGGTGATCAATGCCGTCTCGCAGTTGTCCGAATTTCGTCGGTTCTCGGCGGACCAGAAGTTGGCCACCTCCGCAGCCACCGGTCCCGAGCGTGCCAGACGCCAGATCGAGCGGGATCTGGAGTTCGTTCGCTCCATTGACGAGGGCGCCACCGTAGCGGAGGAATTGCTGTCCACCGCTCTGGCGCGGATCGATACGGTAGAACCACGGGGTGAGGGGGGGACGTCGTGAAGGTCATCGCCGCGCTCGACGCCGATCTGGACACCACCCCGCTGGGTACGGTCAGCCGGTTGGCGGAGCCACTCGGAGACGAGACCGTTTTGAGGATGACGGTGCGGCGATTGGCCCGCGCCCAGCGTCTCCAGAGTATCTACGTGCTGGTTCCGCCCGATCAGTCCGCCCGGGTAACGACGCTCCTGGAAGGCACCCCGGCGCAAGTGCGACAGCACGAAACCGGATCGCCGCCCCACACTCGGCTGGTCAGCGTTGCCCGCAAATGGTCGCTCGACGGGTGGCGCGGGGGAATCGGCGGGGCGGCGGCGATGGACGAGTACACCCACACGCGCCTGCTGGCGGGGCTTGCCCAGCAGGAGCAGGCAGGGGCGGTGCTCTGCGTTCCTCCGGCGGCGGCGCTGATCGATCCGGAACTGGCTGATGCGATGATCGAATACTTCTGCACAGCCGCCGAAGACATGCGCATGACTTTCACGCTGGCGCCGCCGGGTCTGAGCGGAACCGTCTTCCAGACCGGACTGCTCCAGGAGATGGCGGAGAAGAACATCCCGCCCGGCTGGACTATGAGCTACAAACCGGACGCACCGGCGACCGATCTGACCATGCGCAAATGCTGCTTTCAGGCGCCGGAGGCGTTGCGACACTCCAGCGGCCGGATGATCGCGGACACCGGGGCATCGTTGGAGCGCATCCAGCGCTGCCTGGCGGAGCACGCCGAGCCGAGCGCCGAAACGGTGGGGCGCTGGTTGATCGCCCAGGCCCGGACGTACGTCCCCCGACTTCCCCGCGAGGTCGAGATTGAACTGACCACCGAAGACCAACTCGGGGCCACGGTGTTGCGTCCGCGTGGTCGGCGAGTCGGGCGGCGCGGGCCTCTGGATGAGGAGGTGGTGCGGCGTCTAGGCCGGGAGCTAGCGACGTACGATGATGCCCGAGTGGTCCTGGGCGGTTTCGGCGAGCCGCTGCTGCACCCGGGGCTGGACCGCTGTCTGGCGGGGCTGCGGGATGCGGGCGTATATGGAATCGCTCTGCGCACCAACGGACTCGCCCTGGATGACGACAACATCGAGACCCTGATCCGGCACCGGGTCGACGTGGTCAGCGTTTCCGTGGATACCGCCAACCGGGACACGTACGCCGCATTGAACGGCGTGGATGCACAGGAAACCGTCATCGGCAACCTCGATCGGTTGGTGGCGGCGCGGGAGGGCCGACCGGAAGCCCACCCCCCACGCGCACCCGAGGTCTGCCCCCTGGTGGTGGCGGAGATGGTCAAGTGTCGCGAGACGCTACCGGAGATGGAGGCCTTCTTTGACGGGTGGGTGCGCAAACTCGGCTGGGCGGTGCTGACCGGATACAACGACTACGGTGGTCGCCTGGAGGACCGGGCGGTGATCGACATGACCCCCCCACAGCGAACAGCCTGCCGTCGGATCCAAACCCGGTGCCTGGTAACCGCGAATGCGGACGTATTGGTGTGCGATCAGGACTTCAGTGTGGAATCCACGGACGGAATGGCGGGGAGTCTCCTGGACGCGACCCTGGAGGAACTGTGGCACGGGGCAGCGTTCCGCCGGGTCCGCGAAGCCCATGCCCAGGGAATCCCCGGGACGACTCACCTCTGCGACCGCTGCTGCGAATGGCACCGCCCATGAGTCCTCCAGTCGGCTGGGAAACGGGAACGCACTTGATTGGTCGCTTGGGGAGAGCGTAAACTCCTACGGACCAGCCCGTCGCTAGACGGGGCGCAACAGGACTACCGAAAGACGGAGCACCAATGGGCGTAGATGCGGAGCAGGTCGTGGGCATCGATCTGGGGACTACGTTCTCCGCGATCGCCTATGTCGATGCGCAAGGCCAGGTCCGCACGATCAGCAATCGGGAGGGTGAGCTCACCACACCGAGCGCGGTGCTGATCGAACCGGATCGAACGGTTCGGGTGGGTCGCGAAGCCCTCCTCGCCAAACCCGAGCGACCGGACCGGGTAGCCACCCACTTCAAGCGCGACATGGGGGAGAAGTTCTACCGCGAACCCCTCGGCGGCAAGGAGTTCTCCCCGGAGGCGCTCTCCGCCCTGGTGCTCAAGAAGCTGGCCCGCGACGCGAAACACAAGATCGGCCCCCTCGGCGGCGCGGTGGTCACCGTGCCCGCCTACTTCGGGGATGCCCGGCGCAAAGCCACCCAAGACGCCGGGCGCATCGCCTCCCTTGAGGTGCTGGACATCATCAACGAACCCACCGCGGCAGCGCTGGCCAACGCCTTTCGCCAGTATGTGCGCCTCGGCGGGGATAGCGCTTCCTTCGAGTTGGCCGCGATCGCCACAACGGCTCCTTCTACGACCTTGGTGTTCGATCTGGGAGGCGGCACGTTCGACTGCACGATCATCCGCATCGAGGGCGAGCGTCTCGACGTCCTGGCTACCGGCGGCGAGGTCCGCTTGGGCGGGGTCGATTGGGACGTGCGCCTGGTGGAGCATTACTGCGAGGAGTTCGTTCGCCGGCACGGGGTGGACCTGCGCGACAGTCCCGAATCGCTGGCCCAGATCCAAGCCCTCTGCGAGATGGCCAAGATCACCCTCTCGACCCGTTCCCAAACCGTCATCGTTTCCGAGCGCTACGGGAAGCAGCTCCACCTGCCGATCAACCGGCGTCAGTTCGAGGAACTCACCTCGGACCTGCTGACGCGCACGCAGATTTCCGTGGAGACCCTGCTGGAAGACGCCTTGCTGAGCTGGGACCGCATCGACGACATCCTGCTGGTCGGCGGTTCCTCGCGCATGCCGGTAGTCGCCGAGATGCTGGGGCGCATCTCGGGCAAGAAGCCGAACATGGACCAAGCCCCCGACGAAATCGTCGCCCACGGTGCCGCGATCCACGCCGCGATTCTGCACATGCATACCAGACCCGCCACCGCGACGGCGGGCGATGGTTCGTGGACGCTCAGCACCGAGGAGATCGGAGAGACCCAGTCAGTCGAGCCGCCGCCGGCACCGGATCTGTTCGCCCCAGAAGTCGTGGAAGCCACCCGGAACGTGAAGATGACCGACGTCAACTCCCACGGGCTGGGCGTGGTGGTTCGCGACCCGCGCGAGAACCGGGTGGTCAACTCGCTGGTCATCCCCAAGAACACCCCGCTGCCCACCGAGCGCGTGAAAGTCTTCGGTACCGAAGCCGCGAATCAGCGCATGGTGCGCCTGCGCATCCTGGAAGGGGACACGCGCGATCCCCGCGGATGCGCCCAGATCGGCGAGTGTATCATCCGTCATCTGCCCAAGGGCCTGCCCAAGGGAGCCCCGGTGGAGGTCACGTTCCGGTACGATACCAGTGGGCGGATTCACGTGCGCGCGGTGGAGCTTCAGCACGCCACCAGCGCCGAGGTGGACCTGAAGCGCGACACCGGATTCGAACAGGTGGATCTGGACCGCCTGAAAGACGCGGTCTCCGAAATCGAGCTGGAGTAGGTGAAACCGAGATGTCCTTGAACTGGCTGGACGATCCTTATAGCGAGTTTTTAGATCTGCCTGCCGGAGAGCGTCCGCCGCACCACTATCAGCTTCTGGAGGTGGAGATCTTCTGCGCCCAGCGCGAGCGGATAGAACATGCGGTGCGCAAGCAGTTTCGCAGAATCAAACCCTATCAGGAGCACCCCGACGTCAAGATGCGCGAGGCGATCCAGGATGTCATGACCCAGATCGCCCAGGCCCGTGTCGTACTCGGAGATCCCGCGAGGAAGGAAGTCTACGATCGCGAGCTGGCTGAGCGTCTGGAGATCGACCGCGCGCGCATCCTGGCCTCCAGAATGGCCATCCCGGTTCCCGAGTTCGCCGTGGTGGTCACCGCCGGCCCGAGTCACGTGGGCAACACCATCGAGCTTTCCACCGACACTACGGTAAGCATCGGGCGCGACCCGCATTGCGTTATCCCGCTGCAGGCCACGCGGCTGGGAACCTTGCACGGCGAACTCCACTTCCGTGATGCACACTGGTGGTATGCGCATGTAGCCAAGGGGTCGCTCTCCCTGGTGAACGCAGAGCGCGTCGCCGGTCCGCGTCCCCTCAAAGACGGTGATTGCCTGGAGCTGGGGGGGTACGCGCTGCGCTTCCAGCGCACCGAGAGACTGCACCAGCTCGACACGGCGGTCCATCCCCCGCTCAGGTTGATCGTCACCCGCGGGCCAAGCGTCCCCGAAGCCGCATGCAACGCCCTGGCTCCCGGACCGATTCTTATTGGATCCGGCGAGACTGCACTGTGGCAACTGTCTGGGGGACAGGTGTCCCGTCATCACTGTCGCATTGAGGTCGAGGCGGACCGATGGGTGGTCAGTGACCTTCAGAGCACGAGCGGAACGTTACTCAACGGTCATCGCGTCGAGCACCAGCCCCTTGCCGACCATGACACGCTGGGCATCGGGTCTTTCGAGGTGACCGTCCGCCTGCGCCCATAGGCCGCCGGGTCTCAGGCGCAGCACGTGCTATCCAACCCCGGCAGAACGCGAGGAACAGGATCGGTCAGCGCCGGCGCCAGAGCAGGTTCCACCGCTCGAACAACAGGCTGCGCGCCAGAATGACGTCGCGAATGGCGATCCGCCGAGCGTACGAGTCCGGACCGGACGGCCAAGCACGCAGCACGCGCCCGAGCACCAAGGCCAATCCGCCGCACCCGCGGGCCAGCCGGTAAAGCCGAACCGCTGCTCCCGCCGGCGGCTCCGCCAGTGCGCATGAACGTCCTCCGGCGGCGGCGAGCTTCGCAAAGTATGACCAAGTCAACCGCTCCTGAGGTGTTATGTGGCCAACCACCGCGTCCGGATCGTACGCGATGACTCCTCCCGCCGCTCTGACGCGCCGAAGCATGACGGCCTCTTCGCCACCGAGCAGTACGCCGCCCGTGCGCCCCAGCCCCTCATCGAACTCCCCCGCCGCCATTAGCGCGGACTTGCGAAACCCGAGGTTCAGCCCAGCCAACCGGGCGACGTCCGAAACAAACTGCCTCGTTGGCCCCAGGTCCACTTCCGACAAGACTCTCCGGAAACGCGCTCTTATCCAGGTCGGTACATCCCCCTCGAAAACCAGGTAGCTACGCCCTCCCACCGCATCAGCACCGCTCTCGTCAAAGCATGCCCTGATGTGTTCGAGCCAGCGGTCACTGACAATCACATCGTCGTCGAGGAACACGATGATCTCACCGCGGGCCTCCTTCACGCCTCGATTGCGGGCGCACGACAGCCCCTGGCGCGCCTCAAACACGTAGTGCAGGGTCGGACGTGGCTGCAACGCCTCCACCGTCACGCGCGTGTCGTCCGACGAGTTGTTGTCCACCACGACCAACTCATGATCAACGTCACCAAGGCAACTTTGCTCGAAGAAGCTGGCCAGCATCCGCGCCAGCAGGTCAGCGCGGTTGTAAGTGCAGACTATCACCGAAATCATTGCGCTCATCCGACATACCCTCCATCATCAAGACGTTCGCCGACGGACGGATTGCTCATCTACAGGTATATTCTCCCGTTTGCTGGCATCCGCCGCGCGTACGCCTCGAACGTCTTCGCGATGATCTCGGGCGTATACAAGTCATTCTCCCACGTCTTCGGAGTGGTCTTACGCACACCGTAGCGTTTCGCAAACAACTCCTCCGTCCCATGGTGCACCACGAACTGGTACCAGTAGTGGCGCACATGCGTCTCTCTGCACTCCGCGTTGATCCTGTGCATCAATGCTACCGTTTGATCCCTGTCTTCATCCGTCTGATCCGGGTAGCAGAATATGAACTGCGTCCAGGTTGTGATCCCGTGCTCTGTCAACAGCTTGACGCACCGGACCACCTGGTCGTTGTCGAATGCCGGCTTGGTCATGCTCCGGCGCTCGCGCGGAGATCCGGACTCGATGCCTAGCCGCACCTCGCGAACTCCGGCTTCCGCCATCCTCGGGACATACATGTCGTATTCCCTCTGCACCTGCATACCGAAGACGTGGCTGCGCCGCTTGTCGTCCAGTTTGGCCAACTCGCCAAAGAGGTCCGCAGTTCGCTGGGCCTGGACATTGAGAGTCGAATCATTGAACATAATCTCACGAACGCCTCGTGTGTCCCTGATCTGCTGCACCACGGACTCTATGGAATGAAAGTAGTAGGGGTGACTCTGTGTGCAGAACGCGCACCGATTGGGACATCCGCGCGTAGTGGTGATGGGCAGGATCCCCTTGTACTTCTTGATGGGGACCTGCCTGGAATCAGGAAGGTACTCACGGGAGGGGACGAGTTCTCTGTGGATGATGCCCGCTGTATCCAAGGCCGCAAGAACGCCCTCCTCACCGTAGCCGCGGACTACCGTGTCAAAGCAGCCCAGATCCAGCAGTTCTTGCTCGCGAAATGTCGCCTGTGGTCCGCCGGCGATGCAGCGCCCCCGTCCACACAACCGCTCCGCCATGGCAAGTCCGTAGTCCACGGTAGGATAACTCAAGTTGAAGCCTACAATGTCCGGCCGGCCGGCCAGCACTCTCTTGCAGTAGCGGTCCAGCCTCTTGTATGCATACGGTCTGGCACGGTGCCCATCAGGGAGCACGTAATCCCGCGTGTAGGCTGCGCCGAACTTGGCGCTGATATCCCGACTGAGATCCTCGATCGTCACCTGGTGGCCTTGTTTCTCCAGTGTGGCACAGAGGTAGGCGAGGCCGATGGGCGGACCTCCCCGATGCCCGACAAACGGTGGTCGCACGAGTGTGACTCGCATTCCCGAACTCCAGAAGCCGAAGTACCTGATCCGCCGAAGGCGACCCTGCCATTCTACGCCGAGCTGACGTCCACCCGCAAGCCCGTGGCACTGAACGAACCCGATGATCTGTCACTCCCGCGGGCAAGCCCTCGCATGGTGCGCCCGCTCGCGACCAGACCGCGCCTCCTCCTTGGCAACCTGTTGCCTGCCCTCACGCGTCCAGGCTCCAGAAGGTCTCCGGCTTGCCGCAGAATCTCAGGAGTCGTCTTGCGTCCGGTGCCAGTTCCTGGAGCGTCCTGTGGCGATCCTCCGGTGACCAGGCAATCGACCCAGCGAACCGACGCCGCAACATCCACTCGACGGGACGCTGCACGCGGTGTGGCAAACGACTCCACGCGGCGCTCAAGCGTGGGTCGGTGCGGAGGCGCCGCAACAGGCGCGTGTCGTAGTACTTGCTGCTACCGGGATTGAGGTGACTGCCGGCGGCATCGACGGCCACCGACGAATCCACACCGAGAAAACGGAAACATCGCGCGAGGACGCGGTCCCGGGCGATCCGCAGATCCTCGAGAAACAATATCAGGATTCGATCGTCCGGAATACCCCTGCGGTAAGCACGAATCCGGTCCCAGTAACGGGTGTTAGCGAGCATCGCAGGATAGTAGTCCAGTGCCCGTTCTATCGTAAAGGGCATATATAAACCATGTTTGTGCCCGTTGGTGTGGTGTTCACGATAAACGGACTCGATCCGCGAGAGCGGATCGCGCGTGATGTAGATTAGCCGCACTCCTGGCATATGTTCGAGCAGACGCTCGAGCACACGATCCTCGTACTGCTTCACCGCGTAACTGACGCTTCCCTCGCCACGGGCGCGAGCAGAGCCCGCGTTCCCGAACAGGGATTCGTACCACGGCCAACCTCGGGCGTATACGTGATCATAGGAGAGGAAGTTGGGTTCCTTCGGCTCGCAGACGAATACGTCGGGATGAGCGCCCAACATCGCACAGAGACTTGTCGTTCCGCACTTCCCGCAGCCGATCACCAAAAAGTCTGGCCTCATGGATACCGACCCCGCCACACCATTCCCTTTCCGCCCCGAATCATGGAGCAATACGCGCTGTTGTTACTCCCGGTAATCCGCGTGCCGGCAAAGCTCCTCGTAGACGCGCTGCGTATGTGCCGGCGGCGAAGCCCGAGCCACGGACCGCCGGCATCGTTCCTCGGGAAAGCTCCGATTCACCTCGACATCGAGTGCCGCCGCGAGTTGCTCGAGACCGTCGCCCGCCAACACCTGGCTGTAGTGCAGGAACAACCACTCCCCTTCGTGACGGTGTACGCGCAGAATGTGCTCGTACATTAGCGACCAGACCTCGACGGCAATGTCGACGTCCATCTGCAAACCGCGCAGGTAGCGTGCAGTAGCGCACTCCTTGAGCATGCTCTCGACCGTCACCATGGGCTCGCGAAACACGCACACGAACACCGTGTCTTCGAAGTGGGGCCGCCACGCGGGTAGCGTGTAACTATATCGGGGGTCTTTGAAGCAGTACGGCTTCCGCGCCAACTGGGTGCGCATGCGCGCTGCGATCGAGGGCGGACACGACAGCTCAGTGCCCACCGTAATCCGACCCATCCACCGCGTTCCACGCCCCAAACGATCTTGAAAAAACCAACGCCCCAGAAGCGGTGGACGATAGGGCAATACCTGCGCCAGCAGGTCCTCGTTGATCCGGTTGATCACCGGAGACTCGAAGAAGCCCTTCGGGTTCGCCTCCCGCGCCGGGTAAAGGCGGTCCCCCATGTAATAGCCGGCTTCGCTCAGCGCCCCCGCCACCATGCTTGTGCCGCTACGACCGGACCCCAGGATGATACAATTCCTCATGTCAACCTGTCTTCTTGAACCAGGACATCCCGTCTACCTCTCCGACCGGCACGACGAGCTTCCTCTGGACGATGTCCCGGATCACTTGCTGAACTCCCGGCGTGGGACTGTCGTGGAAGGCGATGATCCCATCGGTGACGACGTGAGGATACCAAGACTGGAAGTCCGTAAGTACGCCCTCGTATCGATGATCGCCATCGATCCACAGCAAACCCACGTCTGCTTCCGGCCACGTGGATGCGACTGTGGTCGATGGCAGACTGATCACCGCCACTTGACACCCCACCCCTATCCTCGTGAGATTGGCGTACAGGGCTGCTTGATCGTCCGGCCCGAATCGCCCCCCCAGAACCCCCGTGAACTCCAAGTGCGGGTCGATGGCGTGAACTCGATTGCCGCTGCCGAACCGCGCACCGCACGCCAGAGCACTGGCCGACCGGCCGCGATACGTCCCAATCTCGACAATCGCATGGCTGGGCGCGCACGCGCCCGCCAACTCGATCAGTTGCTTGGCCTCCGCAGGTGTGATCTGCCCCTCGACCGATAACACCGTGCTCAACGCCCGAGACACCGGGTCGCGAGACACTCTCCAGCCGACACGCCGAAGCAGAGTCGCCATCGCCCTGAAAGTACTCACTGCGTGCTCCCGCCACATGCACCCTGAACTGCGACGTCGTCACGATTCTCTTCGCCCGCCGCCGCCGTGGGCCCCGGCGATCGTCACCCCTCGCCGGTGGACGGAGCAGAGCGCCGTCCTGCCGGCCTCCCCACAGGCACGGCCAGCTTCAACAAGTCCATCATCTGCCACAAGAGGGTGGGGGCAACCAGAAAAACGGTCAACGCGTACACCGCCACACCCATCAATATACAGAGCGGCAAAAGCACGTGCAAACCCAGCATCCCCGCGAGACAGTACTTGCCGCCCCAAACGAACGCCACCATTACCAGCGCGCTCACCAGCGGCGCCACATACTGCCGGATGTAACGCCCGGGATCGAAGCGGATTAGCTTATGAACCGCCCACAACCCGATCGGTGACAGCAAGTACCCGCGTACCGCCAACGCCGCGGCGACAACTACGATTCCCCAGCGCACCGCCACCAACAGAATGGCGATGCTACTCAGCGCGCTCATCAGCCCCAGCCCCAGGACCCATGAGGGCTTGCCATAGGCCATGATAACGGCGCCGTTGAAGTAGAGCACCGCGCGGAGAATGCCCAGTGACGCCATGGCCTGCATGACCCCCGTGCATTGCTCCCACTGCGGTCCCATCACGCCCGCCACCAACTCCGGGGCCAAGGCGATGATTCCCAGAAACGCCGGTAAGGCCACTAAGCTACTCATCCGGGTCGCCGTGTAGAACGCGTGACGCATCTGCTCCGGAGCGTCCTGCAGCCTTGAAAACGTCGGGAAGGCAACGGCTGATATGGTCTGCGTCAACAACCGAGTCACCATCTCGACTATCTGACAGGCCACGTTGTAGTAACCCAGCGCCACGGGTCCCAGGAGGAACCCGATCAGCACGTGATCAGCGCGGTAGCTCACAAAACGGCACAACTCGCTTCCCATCGCGTGAACGCCAAAGGAGAACAGATCCTTGAAATGCCTTGCCGAAACCGCTACGCCCGGCCGCCACTTACAGCCGATCCACAGCACGACCGTCCCCGCGAACCCTCCGGCGAGTACTTGCCCTACCAGACTCCACACGCCGAAGCCCGCCAGCGCCATGCCCACGCCCACCGCTCCACCCGCCACCGCTGCAGCCAAGGCCCGCACCGCCAACCCCTTGAACGCCAGCTCGCGCTGCAGCAGTGCCTGGGGGACACTGGCCAGGCCACTGATCAGAAAGCTGAGGGACAACCAGCGCACGACAGGCACCAACTGCGGTTCGTGGAAGAACATGGCCACCACGCCCGCGCCGGCGACCCCCACGATGGTCAGCAGCACTCCGGCCCCCACACTCGCCCAGAAGGCCGTGTTCATGTGCCCCCGCTCCAGATCGGAGCGCTGCACCAGAGCCTGCACAAATCCCTGCTTCTGAAAGATCGTCGCGAACGCTACGAAGACCTGCGCTTCCGCCACCAGCCCGAAAGCCTCCGGCTGCAGCAGCCGGGCCAATAGCACGACAACCGTAACGACGATAAGGTTGGAGCCCCAGTTCTGGACGGCCGACCAGAATACGCCACGAACGGCCTTCTGCCGGAGGCTCATCAAGCCACACCCCACATGACCAGCACGCGCCGCTTCAAACCGCGACAACCTCCTGCCCACCCGGCAAAGCCAGGGCAACTAACCGATCCTGTTGATTGCGGGTACGCCATCCTCTGTACAAACCTGCTCGCCGCACCGCTGGCGAAAACCCACGCCGCGTCTTCCTGCGGAAGGGGGCACGTTCACGCGACCCGCCGAAACGCTAGTTGTGGACGCTGCCGCCCGAGCCGTCAAGGACACCCGCTCCGGCCTGCCCACGCAGCATGGTACGGAGCACCAAGGCGTGCGGTTCAAACCCGGACGCCACCTGCACGCACCTTCGACGGGTATTGAGGTGCGCGTGCGACCCTCCACAAGCTGCATTCTCTGGTAAACGCCGCCTGCGCACGCCCCTGTCAACCCCAGTTCTGATAAAAAGGGTAATTTAGGGCAAATACGTAAAACACCCATATATGGAGCTTCCTCTGCACCAAAGCCCAACATGCTGCATCTGCCTAGCCCAGGAGTCCGGTCAGAGCATAGCGGCGGCTACAAAACTATGGCAACGTCCGAGAATATCGGTTATACAGCACGGGCAGGATGGGATGTTTAGGATGAATGCACAGAATAGGGAATCAAAGAGTGGGTCGAGCAGAGAGGCCCGGCGTGATCGTCGGGCGGCTTGGCTGGCGCGGGTAGCTCACCGGTGGGTTTCGCCTGGACCGTCCTCTGGAGTGGAAGGAGTGACATGGGCGGGATGCAGCGGACGCCGAGTCGTAGGGCACATCTCTGTTCAGCGGGAAGGCTTTTTATGGAGGAGAAGCCATGGCAGGTAAACCCAAACCGAAGACCGCGATCGACAAGTTGTGGAGTCGATACCTTGCCCACCGGAGGGTGAAGGACCGCAACGCACTGGTGGAGAACTACGTCGAGCTGGTGCACAACCACGCCGCCAGGCTGGCCCGCAGGCTTTCCACGCAGGTGAGTTATGACGACATCTGCAGCGCCGCCTTCGACGGGCTGATTGAAGCAGTCGAGGCGTACGATCCCCAGCACAAAGCCAAGTTCGAGACCTTCTGCCAACAGCGGATTTTTGGCGCGGTGATGGACTGGCTACGCAGCCTGGACCCTCAAAGTCGCACCGTGCGGACGTTCGAGAAACACCGTAAGCGCGTACGTGAGCAGCTCAACGCCGAACACGGGCGACCGGCGTCTGACAGTGAGATCGCGGAGCGCATGGATGTGGACACGCGGCGCTACGAGGAACTGGCCCAGCTTTCGCGCAAGGGAAAATCCATCCATTTCAGCGCTCTCGGAGTTCGGGACGAGCAGAGTGGGCACGGTTCCGGGCAAACGTGGGATCTTCCGGACCCTTCTCCCCAGGATCCCTCCAAGGGGCTGCGCCGAGAGATGCTGACCGAGCATCTGACCCGCGGGCTGACTCGGGAGGAACGCCTGACCCTGGTCCTCTACTACTACGAAGAGTTGACCATGGCGGAGATCGGGCGGGTGCTCAACCTGTCGGAATCGCGGGTCAGCCAGATGCACAAGAGCGTACTGGCCCGTCTTCGCGAACGGTTTGGATCTTCCCTGGCTGAGGAATTGGCTGCCTGATTCGCCGGGGTGCCGGTTCCGTGTCAGCCCGCTCCCGGGATTTCAGTTGACGGGGGGCAACGTGGCGGGTTAGATTCCGCGACAGACGGAGCTTCATACCACGTTGCATGGAGGGTCTTACTGTGGCCAAACGTGTGAACAAGCGCGGCGGTTCCACCAGCAAAACGCAGAAGAGTGTTCCTGACACCCGGAGCGAGCTCCGCGAGGAGCAGATCCGGCAGAGAGCGTACGAGCTCTACCTCGCTCGCGGGGCGTGCTTGGGCGACCCGATGGGTGACTGGTTGAGGGCGGAGCAGGAGCTGCGCTCCAGCGCTACCGAACGCCAGACGACCGGGGCCGCCTCCTAGCCCGCGGACCGTTCGAAGAACCTCAGGAGAAAGTCGTCGTCGTGGGCCAGAGCCTGCACGACGCCCAGGCCTTCGGTGCTGGCAAGGTCGAGTTCCGCGCGATCCGCCGATGCGTCCGGACCGACCGGAACGACCACTGGCAACGTGTGTCTCCCCGGATTGGAGCGGAGCACTTGGGCCACGCGTCCGTCAGACAGGCGCACGTAACTCCCGACGGGAAAGACCGAGAGGCAGTTGAGCAATCCGAGTACGGCGCTGCGATCGTGTCGCCCGCGGCTTGCCTCGCGCACCAGAATCTCCATCGCCTCATTCGGGCTGTGCGCGTTGCGGTACGGGCGGTGTGACACCATGGCGGAGTAGGTATCCGCCACGGCCACGAGACGAGAGAACGGGTGGATCATCGTGAGGTTGCGCTGACAGGGATATCCTGAACCATCGGGCCGCTCGTGGGCTTGATACGCGATCAGCCTGGCGATATCGCTCACCCCGCCCATCCGGGCGAGGAACTCCAGTGAGTAGATCGGATGGCGGTTCACCTCTTCGCGCTCCTGTGGCGTGAACAGCCGCGGGGCCAAACGCAACTCCTCGGGCAGGCGCAGCATACCCACGTCCTGGAGCAACGCCCCCAAGCCGATCTCCACGAGAACCTCAGGGGGCACGCCGAACTCCGCCGCCGCTGCCATGGAGAGCAGCGCCACGTTCATCCCATGGGTGAACAAATATCGATTCGGTGTCGCCTTGAGCTGGGTGACCGCCGGCAGCAGGCTGGCGTCCAACTGAACCATGTCCGCGAACTGAGTGATAACCTCGGAGGCGGCCTTCAGGGTGGCGGGCTTGCCAACGAGGAGATCCTCGGCGATCTCCTCCACACGATCGATGCCCTTGACGTACACCTCCTGGGCGCCGGCGGTTTCGCGCTCCAGTTGGGCAAGGCTCAGGCGTGGACGGGGTTGGCGGGGGTCGATCGGGTTCAGCTTCCACCGACTGGCATCGCCCAACAGTCCGTCAAGTTGCGTTGTCACGCGCGCCAGGTCGGTGGAGGAACCTCGCTGAACCGGGGCTGGCGGTTTTTGTCGCTCGATGCGTACCTCGGTGATGCCCATCCGACCGAGTTTGGCCAGCAGCTGCTCCGTAACCTGGGCGCCTTTCGGAACGAGTAACGCCCCGGTCCGGCTGTGCATAGCGCAGGGGAGACTCTCGCCGACGCTTACCTCCGTGAGGGGGATCGTGACCGTTCCGGCAGGCCCCTCCGCCGCAGGTTGATCAGAGATGCGCACCTGTGGGCTGTCCGCGGGCGGAGCGACAGGGTCTTCGGGGGCACCGCCCGGGTCAAGCGCCTCTTGAGCGGCCGGGGGTGATCCGGAAGCCCAGAAGGTGTCCGGCCAATCCGGGCCACCGTACATGCCCTGTTCGAGGTGATCACCTAGCAGCGCCAGGTCTTCGCGTTCGAACACACGATGGGCACGGACCAGAATCCGTCCGCTACGGGTGCAGATGTTGCCCGCCAGCGGCTGTCCGAACTGGAGCTTGGTCGGATCCAGTAGCCGCAGGGCCGGGGAGTCGGTTGTCAGAACTGAGGGGTCCCCCACGTGTTCACCTCGCCCTTGCGCAGAATTGGGGTAAATACCCGCCTGCAGTCGTGATCGGACACGCCAGCGTTCTGCTTGACTGCTTCAACGCATATCCGGAAGGAGCTTCCGCGGAACAGCCCGACGGGCGGCTGGAGACGTGACTATAGGACGATGCATGGAGTGAACCGCCCAACTGCGGCTGGTCAGACACCCGGCATGGTGTAGGATGTCCGCATGGGCAATCCAGTTATCTACCTCGCCGCGGTGGCCAGCGGGTGTCGCAAGATGCTCGACGGATTGGGATGTGCGGACACCGCCGAGCTACTCTCACTCGTGCAGGCGTCCGTGGGTGAGAGCTACCGGGTCGAGGGGGACGCCTCGTTCATTGAACTATCCGACGATGACGCTCACGGCGGGCGCGACGACGACGAAGCTCGAGCCAGGGTAATCGAGCAGCGACTTGCAGATGACCAGACCGTTGCCTTTGTCGCTCTGCGGGGCGGGGCGTGGCTGGCGAGAATTCTGCCACGGATCGACTTCACGGTGCTCGAGCGCCGGACCCAGCCGATCGCACTCTTCGGATTCAGCGAGCTGACCACCCTGCTCAACATTGCCTCCGCCTACCCGCAGGCGTTCTGCCTGTATGACCTGGGGCCGGGGTTCCTGCGGATGGGGTTGAAGGACCAAGCTCGCCGAACAGGTGATCCCGATCCGGAGAAGACCGCCGACGCGCGGTTCCGTGAGGAGTTCGCCGGGTTCTTTCGAGACGTCACCGCGGTCCTGGAAGGCCGGGGTTCGTCCCGACGGGTCGAGGGCGCCCTCGTCGCGGGCACGCTTCCGAATATGACGCAAGCACGCTTCGTCGGGGGAAACCTGGCGGTGCTCACTGCGCTGGTGGGGACGCCTTACGCAAAGGCGATCGATCTGGGCGGACGATGGTTGATGATTGAGGACATCAATGAGTTGCCCGAGCGGGTGGATCGCTACATGGCCCACTTCAAGCTCGCCGGCATGCTGGAGGGCTGCTCCGGCGTGCTGGTCGGCGACTTCCACGAGGGGCAGACCGACCACCAGGCGGCGGTAGTCCATCTGCTTCGCCATCACCTGCCGGTGGGGAGCAACCTGCCGATAATCACCACCCGTGACCTCGGGCACATCTGGCCGCTGGCACCGCTTCCGCTGAACGTTCCGGTCAGGCTCGAGACGTTGGCCACGCGGGAGGGGAGTATCCAGGTGAGTTTCGGAATCGACTGGCCAACCTTGGTTACTCCCGCCTCAGCTTGAGAGCAACACTGCGTTCCGCTGCCGCAGATTGATGGTGAGGTCTGTCGGTCACGCCTCGTAGCGGGCGATGATCTCGAGGACCTCCGCACCGTCCTGGGCTTTGGCCAGATCGTTGCGAAAATGCTCGGTGAGCATCAGCCGGGAGATGCGGGCCAGGGCTTGAATGTGCGGCCCGGTCTGATCGTGTGGGCTTACCAGAAGAACGATGAAATCCACCGGAAGCCCGTCTTTGCTTTCGAAGTCGAGCGGCGTCGCAGGTTTGCCGATCGCGGCGGCGAGACCGGAGCACGACGCCGATTTACAGTGGGGGACCGCCAGACCGTGCCCGATTCCGGTCGAGCGCGTGGCTTCGCGCTCCATCACGGCGTGAAGCACATTCTCGCGGTCGGAGATCTTCCCATGTTCCGCCAGAAGGTAGACCAGTTCGGTGATGGCCTCGTGCTTGGCGGTGGCTTGGAGGGGCACCCGGATGCAGCCCGGCGTCAGTATATCGGTGAGCTTCATGTTGCTAAGTCCCTTGCTTGGGTCGAACCCGGTATTCTACTGATACGTGCGAAGCCACGCAAAGGAGAAGTGCGGGATTAACCTTTTGCGCCGGATACCCGGTGCAGCCCCTGGGGAACGACCGTGCTCAGCCCTCATCCCCGCCCCTGGCCCGGACAGTGTTATTCGGACTGAAAGCATCGCTGGTCGTCTTCCGCAATCCCCGGAAGTATGGCTACGGGGTCGCCGCAACCGGTTCTGCTTCGGGCGGAGGGGTCCAGGGCACGGCATGTGGCGAGCGAAGCGGTAGAAGCCTGTAGGTCATCAGCATCCACAACACGCCGCACGCGAAGACGGCGATGCTGAAGGCCTGCGAGATAGTCAGCCCACCGACATCGTGGGGGTTGTCCACCCGAACCAGCTCCAGGATGACGCGCGTTATCGGGTAGAGCAGCAGCATCCATCCCATCACCACCCCATGGCGCTTGCGCCGGTAGAAAATCAGCACCAGCACCCAGGACAACATCAGGGCATTGACGATCCCGTACAACTGCGCGGGATGCACGGGCAACGAACGATGCTCGCCAGCCAACCCCGCCAACTCCGTAGCCGTAATCCGCCGCGAGGGATCGGCTCGAGAGGGGTATTGCCTGGCCAGACTCAGAGGAAGAACCTCCCGGCTCAACCGGTTGACGGCCTCCTGCTTGGCCTGCACCCTGGCTTCGAGCCGATCGAGTTCCTCGCCGCCGACGCCGGACGCCTTCTTCTGCTCGAACTCAGCCCGCAAGTCCGCAAGCTCGCGGATGACGCG
>JAAEQG010001499.1 GCA_024231775.1 bacterium | reverse complement strand
TTTGCGCCTCGACGAACTCGATCGTCTCGGGGCGTCCCAGGCCGAGGTCAAAACGATCGTTGCTGACGGTCTGCGCTTCATCGCCGGGCTGGAGTTCACGTTGCGTAATGGCCTCCCGCAGGAGAAGCTCGCCGCCCTCCGTCAGTGCATTGACCGAGTTCACCTCGACAAGCCCGCCGACGAGGCGGTCATCACCATCCGGACCATCCCCACGGCGAATCTGGATGCCACTCAAGTGGTACGGGTTGCGTTGACAGCGGTTGCCTCCAACTGCGGTCGATGAAGGAACTGTGGCGGGCTCTCGGGTATTCCGGGCTGCTGTGATGGCGCGAGGCACGAGCATGGGCTTCGCCGTCCCACCAGTCATTTGGTGGTGGGGGGGCTTCCAGCCTGGGTTCGTAACGGGTCGCCTGGGTTGATATCGGCGTGGTCGCAGGTTCGGAGCGGGCGAGCGAGCGCACCTGCGACGTGATGTAACCGCATGGAAAACCTCGACTTGCGCCGAGGCTATCTCCAGGTCCTTATAGCGGGGGCAGGACTCGAACCTGCGACCTCCGGGTTATGAGCCCGACGAGCTGCCAACTGCTCTACCCCGCAACTGGTTGGCTGCTTGTAATCGAAGCCAACGCGCCTGTCAACCCTCGGCAACCCAAGGGCAAGGCCAGAGGTGCACCCCGAGATGGGCGGCTGATACCCGCCAACGGCAGATGCAATTCACCGAACGCTTGCCGAGTATTCGTTCTCCACTCTCGTATCCCCCTTCCCTCCCCATCCTCAATCCACCGCTTTTGTCTGCGAGCCTGGCGCCTTCGCACACAGCATCCCATCATCCAGGAACTCCGCAATGTATCCCCGCAGCTCCGTCTCAGTCCGCACTCTGCGCATCTGCTCCTTGAGCGCCCTGCACGGCCCCAACGTCTTGGCGTACCAGCCAATCCGCTGGCGCATCACATGGCAGGCCCGACGCTCGCCCACGTCCTCCAGTAACCTCTCGAAGTGTCGCATCATCAGGGCGACCCGCTCTTCCAGCGACGGCGGCGGCGGAATCTGTCCCGTATGAAGATACACGCTCGTGTCGCGAATCAGCCAAGGTTCGCGCAAGGCCCCGCGGCCGATCATCACGCCGGAGCACCCGGTCCGCGCGATCATGGTCGCCGCATCGTGCGGAGTCTTGATGTCGCCGTTTCCGAACACCGGCAGCCCGCCGGCTGCCGCCACAACCTCGGTGATCCCCTCCAGATTCACCTGCCCGCCGAAGCGTTGGGCGGTCGTTCGACCGTGTACGGTCAGGGCGGCGACGCCCGCCTCTGCAAACATGCCCGCCATCATCGGCGCAACCAGGTGATTTTCATCCGGCCCCAACCGGACCTTGACGGTCACCGGAACTTCGACCGACCGCACCACCGCTTCCGCCAGGCGCACCGCCCCACAGGGATCGCATAGCCACGCGGCTCCTCCGTTACGTTTGGTCACCTTCTCGACCGGGCAGCCCATGTTGATGTCGATGACCTCGGCTCCGTGATCCACCGCCATGCGCGCCGCCTGGGCCATGATGGCCGCGTCGCCACCGAAGAGCTGCACGCTGAGCGGATGGTCTTCGCGGCAGGTACGCATCAGGCGGAGGGTCTTGCACTCCCCCGCAGCCATCCCGTGCGAACTCAGCAGAT
Source organism: bacterium (assembly GCA_024231775.1). Taxonomy (GTDB): domain Bacteria; phylum Planctomycetota; class Phycisphaerae; order UBA1845; family UBA1845; genus JAAEQG01. The sequence goes on along the minus strand of JAAEQG010001499.1, from coordinate 16,716 downwards.
CCGTGTGGGCGAGTCCGACGCCTCCAAGCCCGCGTACCGCCACCCGAAACCCCAAATCGCAGTACCCCGCCATGGGCGCCAACAGAACGTTCGATTCCAAATCAATGCAGCCCAACCGCATCCGTAGCATCCTGTTCAACATCTGCTCCCGGGCGGCCCGCGCACGATGCGGGCGAAAGAAGCGGTCATCGGGTGATGTCCCGCGGAGCCGCCGACCCAGTCCACCAGCGCCAACTCACGCCGAAAGACACTGTACCACGTTCGTGCGCAACGTTCTGGGGCTTCGGGGAGCGCGCGGTGCGTTTTCTTTATTAATAGACTTGCCGTTAGGTAATAGTTAGGCTATACTGTAACTAACAAAAGGCGAACGACGGCGTGTCCCACACGATCTCCCGCGCCAACCGGGTTGGAACGCCACGTTTCGGGTCGTCGAGGGCTATCTCCAGCCGGGGGATGAATCGGTCCCCCTGAAAGCAAGCTCGGCTTGGCCGTCTGCGGAGTGCTGGGGGTGGTTCTTCGACGAGTATCGAACCTCTACTTGCGGTGGGAGATTAGCTAATGCACGCTGGCGAATGTAACCAGCGAACTCGGCCATTGTGCCTGCTCGGGCCTGGGGGCGATTACCAGACAGCTTGGCATGCCGAGGGGGAAGTTGTGGCGGCATCCGGCGGCCCCCGACAGCGTCCGAAGGCTGGGCGGTGCTCATCCCGAAGTAACAGGCACGGCGCGGGTTATCTAGCGAACCGGACTTCTGCATCGCTCTGTGTCGCCCGGGGGACGGCGGCGGTCGCACTCGAGTGGGTTTTAGAGACATGGTACGGCATCGCTGACGGGATGGTCAGCGCATGGCTGGGGGTTGGATGGCGGGTGGCGGGGTCGACCCGCTTGGCGGTGCGGCCATTCCGCGGAGGATTGTGCTCCGCGTTAGCGGTGGAGAACGTGGCGGAGACAGGCGCCGGATCCGAGGATGTTCCACTCATCGTTCTCGGCTCGAGAGGTTTAACCAGGAACAGGGATGTCCAACATGAAGTCGCGCCGAAAGACAGAGAATCGGAACTTGACCCCGCGTCAGCTCCAGATCCTCACCGCTATTCGGGACGGTACGCGCAGCAATGGCTATTCCCCGACGATGCAAGAGTTAGCCGACCAACTGGAAATCTCCAAGGTCACCGTGTTCGAGCACGTCAACGCCCTCGTAAGAAAGGGCTTGCTGCGTCGCTTGCGGCACAAGGCACGCTCTTTGGAGGTGACCTCCTCCGCACGGTTCCCGGATGAACGTCCGACGCTGCTGCCCTTGGCGGGGCGCATCGCGGCGGGCCAACCTATTGAAGCCATCGAAGACATCGACTCCTTGGATCTCGAGAGCATCTTCTCTTCGCGCCGAGGTGGCCACAAGCCTAAGTTCGCGCTTCAGGTGACCGGCGACAGCATGATCGACGACCATATTGCGGACGGAGACTTTGTAATCGTCGAACCGAGGAAGACTCCGCGCAATGGGGAGATAGTCGTGGCCCTGCTGCAGGATGGAGACGCGACCCTTAAGCGATACTACCGAGAGAAGAAGCGGATTCGACTCCAGCCGGCCAACGAGGAGTACGAGCCGATCTTCGTCGACCGGGTGGACATCCAGGGCGTAGTGGTCGGCGTGGTCCGGCGTTACTGATGGCCGCAGGTCGACGCGGGTTCGGCGGTATCAGGCGATGAGCGCTTGGGGGCGTTGATCCTACACGTGCTCGGGCGGCTGGATGGGCTTCACTTTTCCGGCGGCTAGGAGATTCTGATACTGTCCCCAGTTCATCCGCGGCAGGCCGGAATCCTGCTCGATCATACGGATGCAATCGTCGACCGGGCAGACCAGGGAGCACATGTTGCAGCCGACGCACGTGTCCTGGTTGATCTCGAAGTGGTTAACGTATCCGCCCCCAGCCCCGGGCATGACCACGAAGTCGCCGCTGCGTACGGGTTCGCAGCCTGGGCGGGCGAAACGGGTGACGTACTCGGACTCGGGCATCTGCGTACACTTGATCGACTGGTGACAGCCGTCCTCGCAAGCGATGTGGCACAGGCCGCAGTTGATGCACTTGGTCTGGTCAATCTCGGCGACGACCTTGTAGCTCAGGTCCAGATCACTCCACTCGGTGAGCCGCTCCGCGGTCTTGCCGACAAAGTCGCTACATCGAGTGAAGCCCTTCTCGATCATCCAGGCCTCCATCCCATCGATGAGATGTTCAACGATGCGGAAGCCATAGTGCATGACCGCGGTACACACCTGCACGGATCCGGCGCCGAGCAGCATGAACTCGACGGCGTCCTGCCAGGCCTGAATGCCACCGATCCCGCTGATCGGCACACCGATCTGAGGATCGCCGGCGATCTGCGACACCATGTGCAAAGCGATGGGCTTGACTGCCGGCCCGCAGTATCCGCCGTGGGTCCCGCGCCCGCGGACTGCGGGCTGGGGCGCCAAGGTGTCCAGGTCCACGCCCATGATCGAGTTGACGGTGTTGATCAGGGACAGGGCGTCGGCGCCGCCGTTCTTGGCTGCCCGACCGATAACGCGGACGTCGGTGACGTTCGGGGTCAGCTTGACCATCACCGGCAGGCCGGAAGCTTGTTTGCACCATTCCGTGATCATGCAGGTGTAGTCCGGCACCTGCCCGACGGCGGCGCCCATTCCGCGCTCGCTCATCCCGTGCGGGCAACCGAAGTTCAGCTCGATTCCATCGGCTCCGGTGTCTTCCGTGCGCTTGATGATGTCGTGCCAGGTCTCGCGCTTGGGTTCCGCCATTAGCGACACCCACACCGCGTGGTGGGGAAACGCCTTCTTGATGTTGGTGATCTCCCGCAGATTGGTCTCCAGGGTGCGGTCGGTGATCAGCTCGATGTTGTTAAGTCCCATCACCTTGCGACCGTCATAGTCTACGGCGCCGTAGCGCGAGGATACGTTGACGATGGGTTCGTGTGCGAGGGTCTTCCACACCGCTCCGCCCCAGCCGGCCTCAAAAGCCCGCCGCACTTGATACTCGGAGTTGGATGGCGGCGCCGACGCCAGCCAGAAGGGGTTCGGCGCCTTGGTCCCACAGAACTCGATGGACAGATCGACCATGTCAACCTCGCAGAATCAGCCCCGTAGGGCGCTACCCTTGCTGCAGCAGGGCGTGAATCCCGTGCCCCGCGGTCTTTCCGTGCTCGACCGCGTTGACGATTTCCGCGCCTTTGGTAAGACAATCTCCGCCGGCGAACAGGCCCGGTACGGACGTCTGCCCGGTCTGCGGATCGATCACGATCCGCCCGTCATCCAGATCGAGCCCGTTGATGGAGCTGACGAAATCGGTGAGGGGTTCTTGGCCAAGAGCTTTGACGATCATGTCCGCCTCGAGGACGAACGCCGAGTTCGGTACGACTTCGATCTTGGCTTTTCGATCGGCTGCGTCGGCCAAGCGCGTCCGCACGAACTCCATGCCGGTCGTCACTCCGTTCGCCGCGACAATGCGCTGCGGCTGAGCGAACCACTCGAAACGTACCCCGTCCGTCTTGGCAAGTCCGTACTCGTAGGTGAACGCCGGCATGGCTTGGGGACCGCGGCGGTAAGCGATCGTCACTTTCTCCGCCCCCAACCGCGCGGCCACGGTCGCGACGTCGATCGCCGTGTTCCCGCCGCCGATGACCAGCACATGGCGCCCGACCGCACACTGGTCGTACGGTTTAAGATGCGTCTGGAAGATGAAGTCGAGCGCCTCCCAGACCCCATCCGCCTCCTCCCCCGCGATCCCTAAGGGCATGGTCCGGCCCAATCCGATCCCCAGGAACACGGCGTCGTACTCCCGGAGTAGTTCGCTGATCTTCTCCGCGCCGATCGATGTGTTGAGTCGGATCTCCATGCCCAGTTGTTCGACCCGGGCGATTTCCGAAAGGGCGAACTCGGTGGAGATTTTATAAGCGGCGATCCCCAGGGTGTTCAGCCCGCCGGGTACGTCCCGGGCCTCGAAGATGGTGACCGCGTGCCCATGCTTACGCAGCTCATGGGCACAACTCAGCCCCGCCGGGCCGGAGCCCACGACCGCGACCTGCTTCCCCGTGTCCGAGCCCGGATGAAAGAACTGCACTTGACGTTCGCCAGCCACATCGCAGGCGTACCGCTGCAACCGCCCGATCCGGACTGGCTCCTTCAGCAGGGCGCTATCCACGCACGCCCCCTCACAGAGGACTTCCGTGGGGCAGGCCCGCGCGCAGGAACCGCCGAGGATGTTCTCGGACAGGATCGTCTTGGCGGCCCCGACTGGGGTGTCGTGCAGAATCTGGCGGATAAACCGGGGTACGTCGATGTGGGTAGGGCAGGCCCGGGTGCAGGGGGCGTCGTAGCAGAACAGACAGCGACCCGCTTCTGCCACTGCCTCGGCCCGCGAATAGCCTGGTTCCAGGTCGGCGAAGTTCTCCCTCAGCAGGGCGGCACTTGATTCCGGCACAATAACGTCCTCCCCAAACCGGCCCTCATGGGATGCGTCCGTTTGCCCTTCAGAACGAGCCTCTTGCGTCCCCTGCGTGGCGGGATCTCGACCGGGACCATGAGCCAGCGGATTCGGTCTCGGCCCAGCCCTCCGACCGGTTCTGAAAGGGGCACGGCACCGGCAGCGCCCGTGGGCTCCGGTGAGTATGGCCCCTCCCAGAAGCCGCGTCAACGCCGGGCGGCCCGTCGCGACATGGCGATCCGGGCGACCGGCTTCCATTCCGCGGGCGGAGGGCTAGAATGGTCCTGAGATGCGTAGTGCAACAGGTGTGGACTCGGACCAGTGGGGGTTGACTGTGGACAGACCTTTCATCGGTGGGATCGTGGCGGCCGTTGCCGTGCTGGTGGGATGTGGCGCCTTTTTGCTGGGGCCTATGCTGCAGAGTTCTGACACGGCTGCTCTGGCCCGGACCGACGTGCATGTTGAGCGGGCTCGCCGTTTGCTGCATCAGTACAGTCAGAATCAGGAGCGCATCACCGCTCTGCTCGAGGCACTCACCAAAGCGGGCTTAAGCCCGGAGATCAACGTCGCTGAGCTGCTGGAAGAGGGGGAGCGTCGGGACGCGGTCGAGGAGGAGGATGCGCATCTGCGCGAACTCCTCGGGCCGAGTGGAGGGAGCAGCTTGGACCAGAGCTTCCTCCAGCTCGTGCACGGATCGCAGTGGCAGCAGCATCAGGAGCTACCCCGTCGGCGCCTCGGCGCCAATGTGGCCGAGTTGACCCGGACGCTGACCGCGGGGTTGGGCGAGCGCGCCCGATTGGCCGAGGAGAATCGCCGTCTGCTGGAGCATGCTCGCGCGGCGGCGGATCAGGCTCTGACCGAGGTCCCCTCCGGCTCGGCCTCCGCGGAGAGGATCCGCGCGTTGCGGACCAAGGGCATCGTGCTCTACCACCTCGCCCGGACTCGTGCCCAGGACGTAGATTTCCTGTACGCAGAAGCTGATCGATTCCGGACGGAGTTGACGGAGCTGGGCTTCCTTGCCCGGCGCCTGGCGGATGAGCGCCAACTCGTGGCGCGCAGCGGCATCGAGCAGCATGTCGCCGACTCCGAAAAAGACATCGCCGACGCCAACGCCCTTCTGTCCGAGACCACCGCCTCGGCAGCCGCTCTGCAATTCGACGTTGATGAGATCCGCGGGCGGATCGCCCGGGCGACCGCCGCAGCGGAGCAGTCTCGGGGCGAGATGGAACGTTTGCAGGAGCAGGGCGTGTCCATGACCGACCCGGACGGTTTTGCGCGCTTCTCTGAGGAGTTCAATCATCACGCCCAGGCATATCGGCAAGCCATAACCGAGGCTGGCGCCCTGGAATCCGGCGTGCTGCGTAACGCACGCATCGATGGTGGGGATGACTTACTGCGCGGGGCATATGTCCCGGCGGAGGCGGGCAAACCCATTCACCTTGATCGAGGCCTCGTCGGCCTGGAGGGCGAGCTGGCCCAGGTGAAGCTCGACGTGGCGGCTGCTGAGCGTGCCTGCGCGACCGCCAATAGCCTGCGTACTGTTCTGCTGGCGGACGGACAAGACCTCGAAGAACGCAGCCAGCGAGCTGCCGATGGTTACGAACGCCTGCAGCGCCGAGTGGCGGAACTCTGCGAAGGGTTTGCGCGCCTCACCCAGGAGGCCACCGACGCTGCTGAGCAGGCTGCCGCGCACTATCGTCAGGCGGCGGATGCGTTTGTCAGTGCGGGGAGTGCGGTCCAGTCCCGAGTTGGCGAGGCGGGCAGCGCTATCAGCATGCTGGATCCGGCAACCCGAGAGCGTTCGCCCAACGCTGCCATTACGGATGACGCCTGGCTCCAACAGCAGTACGAAACCAGCGCCGCCGATTCCTGGATCCATCTGGGAAGGCTCTACTGCACCACCAGTGTCGAGGCGGCGCGGACCGCGGCGGTGCTGGAGATTTTGCCCGCCGGACTCCTCCCTGAAGGTATGACCTCCGCGGCGGTTCTCCAGGAGCGGGCCGAGGAGGATCGACAGGCGGGCATCGAGGTACTGTACGAAGCCTACGACCGCCTGCAGCGTACCTCCGGATCCAGGCGGGGACACTGGACCGTGGCGGCGGAGGCAGCGACCGCCGCCGACATGCTCGTCCTGCTGGGCGAAGATGAGCTCCGCACCGTCGCCATCGCCGCGTACGAGCAGATCGTCACCGGGCACGAGGAGGCGGACCACGTCCGGCCCTACATCTCCCGTCTGGCCAGACTGCTAGGCCATTGACATTCAGAGATAGCCGTGCGTCTCAAGTGGTGCGTTACGAAAGTAAGCGGCGATGTATTCTGTGTGGAAATAGGCGCACTGGGTGCTTGGCGTACGGCGTGCAGCGGCGTTCGGGTTGACCGGTCACTTGGCGCTGACGATAGTGATGTTGGAGGGTCTGCGGGGGATCTCGCGGACCGGCAGGCCGACTTCCGGCGAAGGCGGCCTTGAATGCCGCGCTCCCGTAAGCTAGTATTTAGCATAGGGATATAAGTATCCCTGGGGGTGGCTCCCACACACGGCTTCTGGTGGACGAGATCAGCCGAACTGCGGCATGTGGAGCGTCGCGCCGTGCGCAAATACCTATCCAGCGATGTCGGCCAGCTTGCCCATCAGCTCACGCTGTCACCGCGGCGTCTGCGCCTCAGCCAGCTCGACGGTGTCGAGACTCTCCTGGGCATGGTCGATCCTGAGAAGGCCTACCCTTACGAATTGATCTGCTACACCATCACTGGATACCACCCGAAGGCGTCTGAGCGGCCCGCGTCGATCCCGGGCGAGGCTCTTGTCGCCGATCTGGTTACGCTCGCCGACCATCTCAGCCGCAAAGCCAAGCTCACCACCGCCGAACTCAACGAGCCGTTCCAGACCCATGAGGAGTTGGCGGATACCCTTGGGGTCAGCACCAAGACGGTTCGTCGATGGCGGAGTCGGGGGCTGACCGGTATTCGTGCCGTGTTCGATGACGGAGTTGGCCGTACGGTGTTCCGGCGCCGGAGTGTGGATCGTTTCGTCAAGCAGAATCGTGAGTTGGTTGAACGTGGTGCTGCCTTCCGCCAGTTGACGGATGCGGAGAAGGCCGACCTGGTCGATGCTGCCCGGGGCATGTTGGAGCGTCGGCGCACCAAGCTCTGCGTGGTGGCCCGCGAGCTGGCGTCGCGGACCGGGCGGGCGGTTGAGACCGTGCGGTATACCCTGCGCCGTTGGGACGAGACTCATCCCGACGACGCCCTCTTTGCCGGAGATGGCCGACCGGTGTTGTCCGAGCGTGACGCCGCCATTCTGCGGTGGCACGACTCTGGCGAGACGCCGCGGGAGATCGCCGCGACCGTTGGGTGTGCGGTGGATACGGTCAAGCGCGCCCTGCGGGAGCACGAAGCCCGTGGTCTCAGCGACACTCGGGTCGAGTACATCTACAACGAACTCTTCGATGCGCCCAACGCCGACCGATTGATCCTCGAGGCCCCCGAGCCCGCACCACCTGAGCGGACGAGAACACCCCGCCCGCCTCGGGATCTGCCAGCTTACCTCCGGGCTCTCTATGATACTCCGCTACTCTCGCCCGAGCAGGAGCGGGATTTGTTTCGCCGGTACAACTACTTGAAGTACAAAGCTGCCCGGCGGCTCGAAGCTTTGGATGCGCTGTCCGCGACCGATCAGGAAGTCGCCGAGATCCGCACGCTGCTTCGCCACGCGGGCGTGTTCAAGAAGCGGATCATCAGTGCCAATCTGCGGCTAGTAGTGAGCATCGCCAAACGCCACGTCGGCGGAGCAGCCAATTTCTTCGAGGTGGTCAGCGACGGTAATGTGTCACTGCTGCGGGCGATCGAGAAGTTTGACTTCGCCCGCGGAAACAAGCTCAGCACCTACGCCTCCTGGGCCATCATGAAGAACTATGCGCGTACGGTACCAGAAGAGCACTACCACTGTCGGCGTTACGTGACTGGTCAGGCTGAGTTACTGGACGCAACCCAAGATCACCACCCGGCGCCCAAGTCGGAAGTTGAACTCGAGGGAGTGCGGTCGGCGCTGGCGGAGAGCCTTGAGGACCTCGACGAGCGCGAGCGCACGATCGTCACCGAACATTATGGCTTGTTCGGCCAGGGGCCGGCCAAGACCCTGGAGCAACTCGGCCGGCGGTTTGGAGTCACCAAAGAGCGGGTTCGGCAGATCGAGAAGCGTGCCCTGGGCAAGATCCGCCTAACCTTGGCACCGGTAGCTGCAGATCTGTTGGCGGACTGATTCTCCAATTGCCCCCCGTGGTCATCCCGTCCGATAAACACGTCTTCTTGATGCGGTTCTGAGCTGATCCTGGGCACACTATCACCGATTCTCTGATCGTATGCGGTGGGGATGCTCTTTCTTTGGCGACAGACCAGACTAAACCGTGCGTACCGGGGCGACGATGACCATGGGAGCTAACGGTAGGTTCCGGTATGTCATCCTCTCGCGGAGGCACCAGATGAGTGTTGACGTTGTCAACGAGAGCAAAGCGGTAGTCGCGCAGGCCCTGTCGGTAGTTGGCGACATTGCCACGCTGCCGGAAGTGACGGTCAAGATCATCGAGACCGTCGAGGATCCGCGAAGCACCGCGCGCGATCTGCACGAGATCATCAAACGTGATCCGGCGCTGTCCGCAAAGGTCTTGAAAGTCGTGAACTCGGCGTTCTATGGTCTGCCGGGCCAGATTGCGGGGATCGACCGTGCCATCGTCCTGTTGGGACTGTCCGCGGTGAAGAACCTGGCTATCGCTGCCTCCATCGCCCGTCTGTTCAAAGGCGACAAGATATCGGAGCACTTCGAGGCTTCGGAGCTGTGGCGGCACAGTGTGGCGGTGGGCTTGGCTGCCCGCCTCATCGGGCGGGCAGGCGGTGAGGTCGCCAATATCGATGAGCTATTCGTCGCCGGGTTGATCCATGACCTCGGGATTCTAATCGAGCGCCAGGCGTTTCCGGAGAAACTCGGCGAAGTCTGCGATCGATGTGCCGCGGGCGAGGGCAGCTTCCTCGACCTGGAGACCAGCATTATCGGGGCGGATCATCAGCAGTTTGGCGAGGCGTTGACCACAAAGTGGCGTTTCCCGCGACATCTTCGGGCGGTGATCGGCTTCCACCATCGGCCCGGCGACCTCAGCCCCGAGCTTCAGCGGTTGGGCAACCTCATCCATCTGGCGGATGTGCTGTGCTGCAAGGAGGAGCTGGGTTATGCCCAGACGGCGTCCCATCTGGAGATCACCGAAGAGCTACTTGACGCGGTCGGCATAACCGTCGAGCAGTTGACCGAGGTTCGCGACCAACTCGTCGAGGAGTTGGAGGAGGCGGTGAACATGCTGACCGGATGACGCGGACGAGCCCGCGCCCCCGGACCGACTTCGTTTCCAATCCAGCAGAGTAGCAACGGCCCGCGATCTCGCGGGCCGTTCGCCATTGGGGCGGGAGTACGGATCTCGCCAGCATATCTTCTGCCGACGTTCTCCGCACATGACGCCGGGGAGTCTGCTTTGTAGCATACTCATTCCCGGTTGCCGCTTCGCTCAGGGGCAACCGCGTCAGCCTTACGCAAGAATGCGGGAAGCACGGAGCTGGGGGGTACGATCATGTACGTGACTTTGCCGTTTGGCAGAACCACCCGCCGGGTCGAACTCCCCGATGCGCTGGTCGTCAAGGTGCTCGAAGCCGAACCGCGCGCCGCCCTGGCAGATCCGCGAACCGCTCTGGAGCAGGCTCTTGCTCAGCCAATTGCCGCTGCTCCGCTCGCGGAGTTGGCCGGGGGGTTGCGGGAGGCTGTGGTGGTCGTCTGCGACATGACCAGGCCGGTGCCCAATCGGACCATCCTCCCTCCGATCCTGCGTACGCTCGAGTCCGCCGGCGTTCCTCGGGCGGGCATCACCATCCTCATCGCGACCGGGCTGCACCGCCCCAACACGGGATCCGAGCTCGAGGAGCTGGTGGGCGCTGACTTGGCCCGCACCTATCGGTTCGTCAACCACCGGGCCGGCGTGGATGGCGAGCAGGTTCACCTGGGGGTGACCGGGCGGGGCACTCCGATCGAGGTCGACGGGCTTTATGCCCGGGCTCCGCTCAAGATCACCACCGGATACATCGAGCCGCACCTGATGGCGGGTTTCAGCGGCGGTCGCAAGGTGGTGGCCATCGGCTGTGGGGGGGAGCGTCTCATTCGTGCCGTGCACAGTCCCCGGTTCATCGAGCATCCCGATTCAACCGAGGGCGTTCTCGACGGCAACATTCTGCACGACGAACTGACCGAGATCACCCGCCGAGTGGGGATGGATTTCATCGTCAACGTTACTCTGGACCGCAACCGGCGGATCACCGGGGTCTTCGCCGGTCACTTTGACACGGCGTTCCGGCGCGGTTGCGCGTGCGCTCGGGAGTCGGTCCGCGACACCGTGGACGCACTGTGTGACATCGTAGTGACATCGTGCGGTGGCTTTCCCCAGGACTGCACCTACTATCAGTCCGCCAAGGGCCTTACCGGGGCTATGCACATCACCAAGCCGGGCGGGACGATCATCATGCTCAGCGCCTGCGACCAGGGCTTCGGCGGCGACCACTTTCGCGAGCTGCACCGTACGGTGCATACCCACGAGCAGTTCACCCGCGAGTTCGTCGAAGGTGACCGCACCGCGATCGACCAATGGTGTATGCACAACTTCACACGGGCGTTACGCAGGTGCGAGGGGGTGTTGGTGGACCGCGGCCTCAGCGAGGACGAACGCGCCCTCCTCCTGCCCAAGAGCGCTCCGTCGTTCGAGTCCGCCCTGGAGTCCGCGTTGGCTCGCCACGGACCCGATGCTCGCATCGCCGTTATCCCGGACGGTCCGAACGTACTCGCCCAACTGGCGTGATTGTGCATCGTCACTTGCGGATGCGCCCGTCTTCCGTCGCCTCCATACCGAGGTGTCAGAGGTGTTATATGAGTTCTGGTTGATGCTTGACGTATTCCGCGTTCATGTTGCGGCAGCAAACCCCTCTCCCCTGGGGGAGAGGGCAGGGTGAGGGGGTGGGCTTGAGGCCTCTTGACCCTCCCCTAACCCCTCCCTGTCAGGGAGGGGAGTGTGCATCTCATCCTCCATTATCAATCACCTAATCGGCACTCAATGACTAGCATCGTCATTACTGAGCGACCACGTGGGACCGGCGTGTTGCGCGTGCTGATACATATCCGGGCAACGCGGTCAGCCCAGCTTCTCGGCGATGCATTTCTGTGCGTCTGCGCCAAAGGCGGCGGTGATCTGTTCGATGATCGTGCGCTCTTCTGTGCTGATCTTGTCGCCAAGACCGAGAAACCCTCCGCTCGCTCCAGCCACGTCGAGGCAGGCGTCCAGCACGCTCTTGGGGTGGATGCTCTTGGCTCGCAGGATGTCCTTGAGCACTTCGAGGATTTCCTCCAGCACAGCGTCCGACGGACGCTCTTCCAGCAACGACGCCAGGAAGACCCCCGCGGGCGTATGCGGCTCGATCCCGTGCGCGTTCGCAGCGCGGAGGATCACCTTGCGCTCCGCGGCGGACAGCGCTCCATCGGACCAGGCCACCTCCACGAGCGGCATCAGGTGCAGCACGCGCGTAGTTTCGCCCTCGAAGCCCAACGCCTGGATGCGGTGGGCCAGTTCATCATCGCTTAGGCCGACATGTTTGGCGATCTTGCGACGTTCCGCCTCCGCCTTGGCTTTGGCTTCGAGTCCGACGCGAAGCTGCGTGCGCTGCTGGAGCTCTTGCGCCAGGAAGAATTCGTCTTCTTTGCCCAATCGCGACATCGTCACCGCTCCCTGCTAGAGACCGCCCGGCCCGAGCGTCTGTTCCTCGTCCTTCCCCAGAGCATACCCACGGAGGTTCCGTGGGGCAAGCAGGTCAGCGCTTCCCTCAATCGTGCGGGAAGCGGTCCAGCTAGCTGTAAGAAAGTGTTGCAGCGCTGACGCCGAAGCCCGCACACCCTCTACCGCGGCTGTTGACAACACCCTGGGGTCATTATGCAATTGGTTGCGGTTTAGAATGGGCATCTCGCGTGTTGTGCAGTACATTAAACGCAGATGCGGGGAGCACGTCGCCGCGGACGCCGTCGCAGTGGATTGCGACGGAACGGTGCCACCCCCCTGGCATGTGGAGCCAAGACCATGCTCGAACCTTCTCTTGCCATGCTGGTCGCGGTGACGCTCGAGTTGACCACGGTCTACTGGGCCTGTCTGGTCCTGGGCGGAGGCGTGTTGCTGATCTCCGCCTTCGGCGGCGGGCACCACGACGCCGACCTGGACGTCGGCGGGCATGTGGACCTCGACGCCTGCACTGCGGATGTGGACTTCGACATCGATGTGGACGCCGCGATGCACGCGGACGTCGGTCCGGCGGGAGATGTGGCCTCTACGGCTGACGCCGCGGAGTCTGCTCTGTCGCTGGCCAGCTGGCTCTCGATACGGTTCGCCGTGTTCTTCGTGGCCACTTTCGGTGCCGTCGGCGTCGTGCTGACGCACATGACCACCATGGGGCGAGGCGTGGTGCTGGCGTTCGCCCTGGCGTCCGGAGGCGCGGTGGGCCAGGGCGTACACCAGGCTTTTCGCTATCTGCGCCGCACCTCAGGCAACAGTGCGCCGCAACCGCGAGACTATGTCCACAAGCTGGCCCGGGTCACCATACCCATCGCCGACGCTAAGAAGGGGGAGATCGCTCTCCAGGTGCGCGATGCCCGGCGGCACGTTCCCGCCGTAGCCCGCACGAGCCATGTCGCCTTCGCAGCCGGAGATGAAGTCGTCGTCGTGGGATACCGTGCGGGGATCGCCGAAGTGGTCTCCCCCGATGAATACGAAGCACTCACCCATACAGGACAAGGAGGCTGATTATGAACGTTGCGTTACTCGCACAAGGTGCAGGTGCTGGAGCTGTCCTCGGTCTGCTTGCCCTGGGGCTGGTCTTCGCCTTCATCGTGCTGGTCGCCACCCGAATGGTGGTCGGCAATCCCAGCGAGATGCTGATTATCAGCGGTAAGCGGCATCGCGAGGGGCAGGGCTATCGCGTGCTCATCGGCGGGCGCACTTTCGTGTGGCCGATCATCGAGAAGGTCGATCGGGTCAGCCTGCGAAATATGCAGGTGGGCCTGGAGGTCAAGGCCCAGTCCGGCGGTGGAACCATGATGCCCATCCACGTTACCGGCGTAGCCAACGTCAAGGTCTCCTCCGACCCCACTGAACGGGCTAACGCCATCGAGCGGTTCCTGGGCGAATCCATGGCCGAGATCCAACGGGTCGCCCGCGAGACCCTCGAAGGAGGTCTCCGTGCGGTCATCGGCAAGATGACCCCCGAGGAGATCGTCGAGGACCGCGACAAGTTCGTCTCGACGGTGATGGTTGAAGTCTCCGACGACTTCCGCAAGCTGGGGCTGCTGATCGACAGCGTGAACATCCAGAATGTGCAGGACGAGGAGCAGTATCTCGAATCCATCGCCCGCAAAGCCAGGGCGGAGGTGATTTCCGAGGCGCGCAAGGCGGAGGCCATGCGCGCCGCCGAAGCCGTGATTAAGGAGGCGGAGGCCAACGCCGACGCCCGCAAGGCCAAAGCTGCCCGCGACTCCGAAGCCAAGACCATCGAAGCCCAATCGAACCGTGCCGCCGAAGAAGCCCGTCTGACCGCGGAGAAGGCCATCGCCGAGGCGGAGAACGACCTGCGCATCCGCAAGGCCGAGCTGGCCCGCGATGCCGCCCTCAAAGAGGCTGAGCAGCAGGAAGCCGCCGCCAAAGCCGAGCAGGCCCGCCTGGAGGCCACCGAGGTCGCCGCCGCCAACGCCGATCGCGAAGTCGCCAAAGCCAAAGCAGAAGGTGATGCAGCCTCCGTGCTCGAAGAGGGCAAGGCCCGGGCCGCGGCGATCGAAGCCATCGGCTGCGCCATTCAGGATCATCCCGACGCGCTCAAAGTCATGCTGGTCGAGATGATGCCCGGCGTTGTCCAGGAGCTTGGCCAAGCGGTGAAGGATGTTAACCTCGGTGACGTCACCGTTTTCGACGGCGGCGACGGGCACGCTATTGCCGGCGCCGCCATGGGCCGAGCCCGCGTGCTGGCTGAGTCACTCGGCACCCTGGAGAGCGTGCTCGGCGTCGATCTTCGGGAGTTGTCTAAGAACATCGCGGGCGGCGTTACCAACAAGGCTGGGGCTGCATCCTCGGCGGACTAGTCGCCTGTGGACGTTCATGAATGTGGCGTCACCCCTTGTGGGTGACGCTACAACCCGCTTGTTCAAGTCGGTTCGCGTCCACTGCCAGGCGGGTCATTGACGACCGTTCAAAGCCCGTTTGAAGGGAATCACCCCTTCCCGGTAGCCGACCGCGGTGTTAAGCCACTCGCGACGGGTTCCCTCGGCGAGTTGTAGCAGGGTCCCGAGCAGCGTCGCCGGCGTGGCTGTGGTCGTGCGGGAGTGATAGGCCAGGAAGGCTTCGCGCTGCTCCGCAATGGGCAATCCGACCAGCAGACGCTGGGCTTCGTGGTCTATCTGCACCAAGTGCGGCTGGCTCGTCGCGGAACGGGCCAGGGCTTCCAGTTGTCGCTCCAGCATCGGTCCGCGAAGCGGCTGGTTGGACAACGGCGCACTACCACGGGCGGCACCGCACAGAGCAAACTCGATTCGGGCGTCTCCATCACTCGCCTCGCGTGCCGCGGCGCGCAGGTCCGCCAGTAGCATGGTGCGCCCATCGACCCGCAGACGATACCGCCGGTCCAGCGTGGATCGCCCAACCGGATACATCGTCGGCGGGACCTTCTCGTAGAGCACCGCCGCCAGCACCCCGGCGTTGTACGCGTTGGCGTAGTAGGAGACGCGGTCGCCAGGCTCTGCGAACGGAGTCGGGGTCGATACCGGACCGACTCGGGCGATCAACTGCAGGTACACCTGTAGCGGACGGGCATGACTGGCCAGATGCTCGTAGTCCACGACTCCATCGTTCACATTCTCCCGCAGCACCGTCGCCCACGAACGGTCGTCGTACACTTCCGGCAAACCCTCGACCGTGGGGATGTACAGGCTAAGATCGGTCGAGAGGGAGGCGCATCCGGCAGACAGCCATGCACAGAGCGCCGCCGTGGCCAGGGTCGTCCGGAATGCCCAACAAATCAGCCTACGGCGGATCGAGGAGCGATAGGCGGGTTCGTTTCCCGGCATGGTTGCACTCTCTTCGCAGTTTACGCAAGCGGATTGATCGTCAGACCGGTGGCCAGCTTGGGGTAGAAGTAGGTGCTCTTTTGGGGCATCAGATCCCCGGCTTCGCTGACTGCGCGTAAGTGGTTCATCGGTGTCGCCCGGACCAGCAAAGCTACGCCGCCTTTGTCCTGGGCGATAGCCTGCGCTTGGGCGGGCGACTTGGCGTAGTTGGTCTTGAACTCGGTTCCAAGCTTCGACGCCAGCAACTCGTCGAGCAGATACCGGTGCAGGTAGGCGTAGTCCAGTCCCCGCCAGGCGTCGCTCTTGTCCGCCGCCAGTTCCTTCAGTACGGAACGCCGGGTGTAACGCAATGGCTGAGTCTTTCCGCTGGCTCCGTCGATCGCCACCACGTCGGCGTCCGCCTCGGTGCACGCTTCGGTGCCTTCCGACCAGGCGGCGATCACCGCGTCCAGAGTCACTCCTGCGCCGGTCAGCGTGCGATAGTAGGGCAGGATCAGGCTGCCCGGATCGTCCATGCTGCCCAGCACCATCATGACGAAGTTGGCGGGGTGCCCAGGATCCAGGGACCCACCGGACCCCGCAGCCACGTGATCGCGGTAGTTCAGTGCGGTTCCATAGCGGTGATGCCCGTCGGCGATAAATACGCGCTTGGGGGCCATGACCGATGTCACCTGATCCACGATGTCCGTGTCGGTCACGATCCAGACGTGGTTCTCCACGCCTTCGAGGACCGCGTGAATGTCCGGTGGCCGGGTGATCGTCTGCTGAAACGCGGTTCCGATGGCGTTGTCCGGATCGGTGTACAGACCGAACACCGGCGACAGATTGCACGCGGTGGACTTCATCAACGCCAGCCGGTCCTCCTTCGGTCCGCCGAAGGTCTCTTCGTGCGGCAGGACGACCTTCTCGGAGAAGGGCATCAGCCGCACGCGGGCGATGAACTTTCGGCGGGTGTGGCTCTGCCCGTTGTGTTCGAACACCTGATGATAGACGTACAACGCCGGCTGGGCCTCGCGCAGCAGCGTGCCATCCGCCAGCCATGCTTCGAGGGTCTGGGCGGCGCGATCGTAC
>JAAEQG010001498.1 GCA_024231775.1 bacterium | reverse complement strand
GAAGCGGCGCGGGAACTCTACCTGGAGCACGGCGTGCTGACGGCGGACAAAAAGGTGGCGAAAAATCCAACCTGGCACGACGTGCGGGAAGCGGACGAGAACGATATGATAGATGCCGCGCGGCGCGAGAGAGGGCTGTCGAAAGCGGGACAGGTGAACGTGCACGTGGACGCATTGGAGCCGTTCGAGCGGCAGGCGCTCTCGGTCCACCGGTCGAAGGCGGTCGATATGACCACCTGGGTGGAGCGATTGGAAAAGCGCCGGACCGAGCGGGAGGCCAAGGGCGACCGGCTCAGCGCCGAGAGCTTGCAGGGGGCGCTGCTGCGCTTGCGACCCTTCACCCAGGGTGAGATGGCGCGGATGTACGGATCGGGCGAGGGCACGGTGGCGGTCGAGGAATTGGGCCTGCTGGGGCCAGCGGGGGACCAGTGGGGCATCTCGGTTCTGGAGGGTGGGGCGGAGATGAACGAGTACGCCAAGATCGCCGTGTTGGGCCTGGTGGCGTGGCATCTGTACAACGACGCGGTGGTGCGGCGGCGCGAGTCTATCGGCAAGGAGCAGGGGCCGGTGTTGCAAATCGTGTTCGAGGAAGCGAACAAGATTCTGACGGGAACCTCCGATGGGGGAGACGACGACCGGGGCGCGGTGGCGACGTCGGCGCAATTTCAGACGATGGCGCGGG
>JAAEQG010001497.1 GCA_024231775.1 bacterium | reverse complement strand
GTACGATCTCGACCAGGAACGGGTCGAATGGGGATTGGGCAACATTGAAAAGATACTATCTCGCCGGGTGGAAAAGGGAAAACTTGTCCGGTCGGAAATGGACGGCCTGCTGTCACGGATAGAGACCGCCACCGATTTGGGCAGGCTGAAGGAGGTCAACCTGGTTGTGGAAGCGGTTTTCGAGGATATCGCCCTGAAAC
The DNA here is from genome assembly GCA_024231775.1 of bacterium. Lineage (GTDB taxonomy): Bacteria > Planctomycetota > Phycisphaerae > UBA1845 > UBA1845 > JAAEQG01. The sequence goes on along the minus strand of JAAEQG010001497.1, from coordinate 431 downwards.
GGGAGGTATTCGGCGAGCTGGACCGTATCTGCTCTCCGAACACCATCCTGGCCACCAACACGTCCACCTTGTGCGTTTCGGAAATCGCCGCGGCCACCCAGCGCCCGGATCGCTGCATCGGAACCCACTTTCTCATTCCGGCGGCCTTCACTCCTCTGGTGGAAGTCGCCCGCGGCCTGGACACCTCCGACGATACCCACAGGACCGTCGTCGACATTTTGGCCCGGTGCGGCAAAGAGACGGTCACGGTGGACGACGCACCCGCCTTTGTGATCAACCGGCTGTACATTCCCCTGCTAAACGAAGCCTTTGGCCTGCTTCAGGAGGGAACCGCCTCGGCGGAGGATATCGACCTGGCCTGCGTGAAAGGTCTGGGGTTTCCCCTGGGTCCGCTGGCGGCCACCGACGCCTCGGGTCTCGACGTGGTTCTG
>JAAEQG010001496.1 GCA_024231775.1 bacterium | reverse complement strand
GGTGGCCAGCGTCTGGGCGAGATGGAAGTGTGGGCCCTCGAGGCCTTTGGCGCCGCCCACACCCTTCAGGAACTGCTCACCGTCAAGTCTGATGACGTTGACGGCCGGGCCCGGGTGTATGAAGCAATCGTCAAGGGGCAGGTACCGGAAGAGCCCGGTCTGCCCGAGTCATTTAACGTATTGGTCCGCGAACTACAGGCTTTGGGCCTGGACGTCGAGCTGCTCCAGCAGGAAGACGAAAAGGCGAGCTAGGGGGGGTTGGGATGGAGCGTTCAAGCCTGAGCGAGGTCCGTAGCTTTTTTGAGAAGCCTCGGCCCCTAAACGATTTCAACGCCATTAGGCTCGGTCTGGCCAGTCCGGAGAAGATCCGATCCTGGTCCTACGGCGAGGTCACCAAGCCGGAGACCATCAACTACCGTACCTTCAAACCCGAACGGGACGGTTTATTCTGCGCCAAGATCTTTGGCCCGGTCACCGACTGGGAATGTTTGTGCGGCAAGTACAAGCGGATGAAGTATCGCGGCGTGGTCTGTGACAAGTGCGGCGTCGAGGTTACCAAGTCCAAGGTCCGGCGCGAGCGCATGGGCCACATCGAGCTTGCCGCCCCGGTATCGCACGTGTGGTTCTTCAAGGGTTTGCCATCGCGGATCGGGCTGCTGCTCGACATGACCATGCGCGAGCTCGAGCGGGTGCTCTACTTCGAGGCCTACGTCGTCGTCGATCCTGGCGACACCCCGCTCG
>JAAEQG010001495.1 GCA_024231775.1 bacterium | reverse complement strand
GGCCGGATGTCCACGCCGTACTTGACCACGTGTTGCGAAACGTTCTCTGTGCTGAACTGATAATTCATTCTTCCCTCGGCGTCAAAAAACATGTCCCGCAGAGTGTACCGACCCGGACGCCCCGCGTCAAAAGAAAGCAGGAATGGGCCCAATAGGTCCTATCAGACCTATGACGCCCTCAGTATCGGCGGGTGGTGGTCTTGGGGCGGGGCTGGTGGTTGATGAAGAAGTAGCGCAGGGCGTCGATGGGGTGGTCGTAGACGCCGTCTTTCAGAGGCAATTCGCCCAGCGCGGCGGCGCCGGAATCGGGGTAGTGGTAGCACTGCATCGCCTCGATCAGGCGACAACAGCGGGCCGAGACCACCAGCGAACTGGCGCCGGCGCCCGAACGAATCGCCCGGCGGATCAGTTCTATCCCAGCGACGATGCCACTCTTGCGGTAGCGGGTGGCGATGCCCAGCGACCGCAGCTCGCGGACCGTGCTGGTCCCGGTTATGTCGTTGGCCCCGGCGCCCGCAGGGTCGCAGAACGTCGCGGAGACCTGCTCTTCTGCGCAAGGCGTCTGC
>JAAEQG010001494.1 GCA_024231775.1 bacterium | reverse complement strand
TATTGCACTCCGGCCCAAATTCTGGCCGCCAAGACGCTGCTGGACGAGAACCCCAATCCCACCGAGGCCGAGGTGCGCGAGGCGCTGGCCGGCGTGCTCTGCCGGTGTACGGGTTACGTCAAGCCGGTGGAGGCGGTGCAACGAGCGGCCGCCATCTTGCGGGGCGAGAGCGTTGCGGAACTGGGGGAATTGGGGATTCCCGCGCCGCCAGGATTGTTCCCCTCGGCTGGAGACGTCCCGGAACCCGATACCCAGATTCCAGAATTCCCTGGTTCCGGCATCTCGCCAACGCGCACTGTTACCACAACCCAAATACCCACCCTGGTCATCGCTCCGCCCGCCACCGAGACAAAAGTGGTCAACAAGCCGGAGCCAAAGGTGGATGGGGTCAAGCTGGCCAAGGGGCGTCCGGCCTTTACCGACGATATGACGCTGCCCGGTATGCTCTACGGGGCGCTGTTGACCAGCCCGCACGCCCACGCCCGCATCCGGGAGATTGACGCCAGCGCGGCCAGGGCGCTGCCCGGCGTCCACGCGGTGTTGACCTACAAAGATGTGCCCCGCGTGATGTACGCTTCCGGCGGGCAAAGTTATCCCAACCCGCTGCCCTACGACCAGGTGAGCCTGGACAGCAAGGTGCGCCACGTGGGAGACCGGGTGGCCATCGTCGCTGCCGAGACGCCAGAGATCGCGGAACAGGCGCTCGAGCTGATCGAGGTGGATTACGAGGTGTTGCCGGCCGTGTTTGAACCCGAACAGGCGCTGCAACAAGGCGCGCCCGTCATCCACGACGAGCCGGACGCCATCGGCATCCACGACGCCGTCCACAATCTGGTCCACGACATTAAAGTGACCCACGGCGATATGGAACAGGGATTTGCCGAGGCCGACCACGTCTTTGAGAACGAGTACCGCGTCCACCAGGTACAGCAGGTGCACATTGAGCCGCACGTCTGCATTACCTGGTGGGACGAGGACGACCGGATGGTGGTGCGCACC
>JAAEQG010001493.1 GCA_024231775.1 bacterium | reverse complement strand
CTTCGCTCACGGCCTCCTCCTCCCACCCTCCCCGGCCGCCCTTGACCGGCACACGCTGGCCGCCCTGTGGGGGGAACATGAGCCAGCACACCTCCCCGTCCAGACCCACCAAGACCCAACCTCGGCGCCTACCAATCGGCCGCAAGAAGCTGGTCGCCCTGGTGACTGCTGAAACCCTCGTCGCGGCGATCCACAAGCTCCGCCTTCCTCGTGGCTTGTCTCATCTGCGTGACCACCTGATGCGGGCGGCTGACAACACTGCTCTGCGGCTCTCCGAAGCCAATGGCAGAACGATGGGTCACAGAACCCAACACCTCGAAGCGGCATATGCCGAAAACCAAGAGGTACAGACCGCCCTCTCGCTGATTGAATCGCGCGAAATCGATATCCCAGGCGCCCTGTCCAGGCAAGCGTACAGGCTGGGTGGCCTCATCTATGGCCTGCTACGCGCGGATTTGCGAGCCCGTCGCTGACGCCCGTCACCCGACGCCCGTCACCCGTCACCCGACGCCCGTCACCCGACGCCCGTCACCCGACGCCCGTCACCCG
>JAAEQG010001492.1 GCA_024231775.1 bacterium | reverse complement strand
GTCACCAACGTTCTTTGGTGTGAAACGTGCCATCCGCAGCCGGAACCCATCGCCGTACCAGAGTTCTTCTAGGAGGAAAACCGATGGGCATATTCGAACACATTCAAAGCGAAATTGATGCGCGAGACGAACGAGATGGCATCAGCCCGGCCGAACTGCTCGACCTCTCCCCAGCACTGCTCAAACTGATGAGCCACATCACCCGCCAGGGAGAACTGACAATAGCCCAAGCCGCCGCCCACGTAGAAAAATCCCCCGCCAACACAATCAAGATGCTGGACGGACTGGCCGAAAAAGGCTACCTCGACCGGGAAGAGCGGGCAGAAGGCTGGGTCTATCGAACACGCTTCGCCCGCACGCGGCCACGGGAACTTCCAGTGGGCATCTGGTCTGCATTGGGGCACCGAGCACCGGAAGAAGAGTGAAGCGAGGAACGCGCGCCTCCTGGATCGAGATGCTGCGCCGTCTCGCCCCGCTTCTGCCGGCCGACCTGTTCGACCGGTTGCGCGCCTCCTCCTACCCGGCAACTCTGCCCGCCGAGACCGCGCGCGCCCTTGGCGACGACCGCGCCCTTGGCGACGACCGCGCCCTGGGCGACGACCTCCGCCAGGCCATCCGCACCCTCGGCTCCCTCCGCCACACCCTGACCAACTTTTTACCCCGCTACCTGCTCGACCTCTCTCCCAGGCCCGGCGAACCTCACGGAGAACTGCTACAAGGCTCGTTCATCTTTGCCGACGTCACCGGATTTACCGCCCTCACCGGTGAACTCGCCAAACACGGCGCCCAGGGCCGGGAGGAAATGAACCGGCTGATGAGCGACCTCTTTGCCGCTCTGCTCGACCCACTCATGACCTCTGGCGGAGACCTGCTCATGTTTGCCGGAGACGCGGCGTTGGTCCACTTTCCCGCCCACACCGACGGCCGAGACGCCTGCTGGGCCACCCGTACCGCCCTCCGGCTGGTCGAATCCATTACCGACTTTGCCGACCTGAAAACCCCCTACGGCGACTTTTCCCTCACCATGAGCGCGGGCGTCGAGCGGGGCCAGGCCTTTGCCGCCGTCGTCGGCGACCGAAAGCGCAT
>JAAEQG010001491.1 GCA_024231775.1 bacterium | reverse complement strand
GCTCGATTTCCCAGGGCTCGCTTCGCTCACCCTGGGCTCTATTCCTGCGCCCCCTTCGGAGGCTGGAGCTTGCAGCGCAGGGGGCTGGAGCTTGCAGTGTCGGGGGCTTGAGCTTGCAGCGTCGGGGGCTTGAGCTTGCAGCGGGGGGAGGCCATCGAGTATGGTCTTGCGCCCGGCGTCTGATCGGGTCAATGAGACTATTACCTTTGACCTGGGGAGGTCGATCGCGTGGATGAGCTGAGAGAATGCAGGGTGCTGGTCTGCGGGAGCACGCAGGGGATCGGTCGAGCTTGTGCGTTTGGGCTGGCTGATCGCGGAGCTGAGGTTACTCTGGTGGGCCGGGACGATGCCGCTCTGCGCCGGGTGCGCTCGGAGCTGAGCGTGGCCCAGGGCCAAACCCACCGCGAGGTTTGCGCCGACTTCAACGATCCTCCCGCACTGCGTGATAAGGTGGCTGTTCATCTTGCCGAGCATGGGCCCGTGCGGGTGCTGATAAACAACACCGGCGGGCCTTCTCCCGGGCCGATTCTCGACGCGACACCCGAGGCGTTCCTCACCGCGTTCTCGAACCATCTGATCTGCAACCAGCTACTGGTCCAGACCGTGGTGCCGAGCATGAAGACGGTCGGTTACGGCAGGATCATCAACATCATCTCGATCTCGGTGAAGCAGCCGATCCCCGGTTTGGGGGTGTCCAACACGACGCGCTGGGCGGTGGCGAGTTGGGCCAAGACGCTGGCGGGGGAGTTGGGTCCTTTCGGAATCACGGTCAACAACGTGCTTCCCGGATACACCGACACCGACCGCTTGCGCTCGCTGCTGGCCCGGCGGGCGGACGAGGCGGGCACCGCGGTGGGGGAGGTCGTAGCATCGATCAAGGCTGACATCCCGGCGCGCCGATTCGCCCGGGCGGAGGAGATCGCCGCCGCAGTGGGCTTTCTGGCTTCGCCCGCAGCGGGTTACATCAATGGCATCAACCTGCCGGTCGACGGTGGCCACACTGGATGCCTGTGATTGCGTGCCGCAGCGCTAGTCTTGTTCGTCTTCGGATTCGGCTTTGATGAGCTGGTTGCGATCGAGTCGGATGTTGTTGAAGTCGGTCCCCGAAATCACGAAGTACCACGGGGCGAACCGGTCGTTGAGCTTGGCAGCTTCCTCCCTGCCATCGGACACCTTCTGTTCCCAGGCTTCGAGTTCCTGGGCATACTTCTCTTGAGCGGCATCGGTATCGTCCTCGGCGGCGGCAGCATCATCTTCTTCGGCGTCATCTGCGGGAAGCGGCAGTCCGGGCTCGTCCGCGGGCTCCAGTTCCACCGGTGGCGCGGGCCTGGGGGGGAGGAGCGACTCGTTGAACTCCGCGGTGACGAACAGGTAGCGGTTCTCCGTGCCGCCGGATGATTCCGCGTTGTCCGGTTGATCACCTTCGTTGGCGGCGCCCTCTTCGGCGCCGGCGCTGACGTCCAGCCCGTCTCCGAAGATCACCTCACCAAAGCGCAGGGTGTAGTCCACTCCCGCCGGCGTCCCCAACCGAAGCTCGCCTTCGTTGGAAAGCAGTCTCCCATCACGAGAGACGAAGAAGCCCTTGGACTGCAGAGAAAGCTGGGTGAACGGATCGATGCTCATGCCCTGTTTGGTGCGGAGATCGCGCGACAGGCTTTCCGGCTTGGGTCTTACCCCGGTGATGGTGATGCCCGACAGGGAGGAGGCCATCTTGTTGACTTTGCTCTCGTCGAGTTCGCGAGTCTCCGGGAGACCGTTCATCTTCCACTTGAGATCTTCGCTTTTGCGGAGGTGGACGTTGTCTGCCTGTTCCAAGGTTCCGGTGGCTTCGTCGACGCTGTAGTCGTTAATCGCCAGGGTGGCGATGTTGCTGACGGCTACGTCGAGCAGGTTAGTCTCGATCCAATCGGCGAAGCGGGTGGAGATGTCCACGTCCACCTTGGCGGCGTAGGTGCGCTTCTTGCTGGGAACGCGCACATAGCGATATCCGTCCCGCCCCTCGACCTCCTTGCCGAAGATGAAGTCGGCGAGCACGGACCCGGCGGCGTCGCGCAGGGTGACGCGCTGACCGCGCCCCTTCAGGTTGGGGGTGGTGTCGTCCAGCGGGCCGATTACGCCGAGGGTTTCGTGATCCTGGGCACGGTCCGAGCGCTTGGTATCCTTGCGCAGGCCGATCACGCCGGCGGCGGTCTTGGCGAGACGCTCCTTGCCGTCGGCGGGATAGTGGTGATGCGAGGGGATGGACCAGACGCCATCCTGGAGCTGGACCTTGAAGGGGCGGGCTTGTCCGGAATCCTCATCGAAGTCGATCACCTCGAGCGAGGCTGCCGCCAGGGGATCGACGAACTCGGGGTAGAAGGGCGTTCCCTGATCGCTGAAGTACTCCGGTACGGGCGTACTCGGGCGGGTCAGATAGGCTGCTCCGCAAAGCACGGCAGCCAGCACGACGAAGATTGTGGTCTTGGCGAGGTCGTTCATTACTTGGCTCCCACCCGGCGCCGTTCGGAGACGCCCATCTTTTCCCTGTTTCGGCGATACGCGAACATCATCACGGCCAGCAACAGCGCCGGAACCGGTGGTAGGAGGGCGGCTCTCCATTTGATGCCGCGTTGGATGCGGGCGATCTCGGTCTCCATGTCGGCCCGAGCTCTGGCGATGCTCTGCTGCTTCTCCTGCTCGATGGTGGCTTTGACTACCGCCAGGCGTCGGTTCTCGTCTTCTTCGAGCTGGCGGAGCATGATCGCCTTGGTGCGCTCGTCGAGGTCGGTGCGCTCGCGGACCTCAGCCACCTTCTCGTTCAGGCGAGCCTGGGCTTCGACGAGTTGACCGGCTGCCTTGGCTTCGGCGGCTTCGGTCTCGGCGCGGCTTTGTTCGGCGAAGTCCCGGGTCTGGGCTTCGACGCGGGTGAGCGTGCGGTGTCGAGAGCGGTGCTTGCGCAGAGCAACGAACGACTCATCGCCAGCCAAAACGTCGATGCAGTTCAGCGCGAAAGTGACGTTGTCGAAATTCAGATCGCGGGCTCCCTGGCGGCGCATCTGGAAGAACGTCTCCGAGATGAGGTCCACGTCGCTGACCACGATCACGTCCACCGTACGCTCCGGCGCGGGTCCGGCCGGTCCGTTGGTTCCAGCGTCCTGGGCTTCGGCCGGTAGTGACCCCGCGACGTGCATCGCCAGGGTGTAAGCCCCCGGCGCGACTCGCCGGCGAACGTTGGGGTTGAAGCGCATTCCGAAGAAGCTGCGTTCGACCAAAGACGACCAGGGAGTGTCACCGGAGACCTCCCCGGTTCGCAGCAGCGGGGTGCGCGTCAGCGTAGCTCCTTCGACCTCTCGGTCGCCGCGAAGGAAGCCGGGGTACAGCATTACGAGTTCCTGCAAACCCGACGACACGATTGCGTCAGTGTTGAACGGCTGCTGGTTGTCGGGGGCTTCGCAGATGAACACGATCTCTGGAGGTACATCCGCAAAAGCGGGATGAGGGTTGTAGTCTGACCAGACGACGTTGGTCTTCCGCCAGCTCACGCCGATCCTGGCGTAGACCGCTTCGATATTACCTTTGGGCTCGGCGGGCGGCTGCCCGCGCGAGGTGAACGGGTTCTTGTTGGCATCCTTGGGCAAGGTCGGCGAGAGTTGCGGGTTGAACATGGGCATGGGGTCGTCGAAGATCAGGGTGGGCGTGCCTCCCAGGACAGCCTGCTCGAAGACGTCCACCTCCGGCTGGGTCATTGACGACGGCATGACCGCGACGAGCGCGTCCAGATCCTCCGGATACGGCCCGGCGGGGGGTACTTGTTCCACGTCATACTGTTTGCGCAGCTCCTCAACGATGGACCAGTCCGGTGGATTGCGCATGGTCTGGAAGTCGAACCCGCCGAATAGCTTGGCGTCGGTGGCCAGGATGCCGACCTTCTTGCGTGCCGCTTGGCTGACCACGCGAATCGAGCGGGCCAGCTCATACTCGACGGGTAGGCCGCGATGGAAGAACGGGATCACGAACTCCTCCGGTCCGGAGGTGAATACCACGCCGAGAAAGACGTCCGCGGCGGAGCGCTGTCCCGCCTCGACTGCCATGACCTTCTGAGGGAGGATCCCGTAGTTCTCCGCCGCCTGCGTAGCCCGCTCGGTGAAGGGGGCGGTGTCGTAGACCGCCAGGCGGACCCGCTCGCCTCCGATCTGGTCGAATCGTCGCAACAGGTTAACCAAGTCCTTGCGCCTGCGGACCAGCGACTGGGGAACCTCTTCGGTGAGAAACGCCTGAATGAACACCGGGCGCTCTTTGTCGATACTCTTGATCAGTTTCTCGGTCTGCGGTTGCAGCGAGTGCAGCCTCTCCGCGGTCGCATCGAGGTTGACCCCCATCCGCCCGACCATCACGCAGATCGCGACGGCCATCCCCGCCAGGGCGACACTGCGGACCATCCAGTGGGCGGTGTGACCGGCTGAGCCCTCCCCGCCGCTGTAGTGCCTGCGGCCCAACAATGCCACGTTGACGTACAGCATCACGACCGCCACCGAGAGGAAATACACCACGCCGTCAAAGGGCACCGCTCCATCGCCAAACGCGTGGAAGTGTACGGCCAGTCCGACCCGGGAGAACAGTTCCGACAACGCCCCTCCGAAGATGTACTCGACGTTGTTCAGGGTCACGAACACGCCGCAGAAGACTGCCCCGAGAATGAACGCCACCGTGGCGTTCGCGGTCAGCAGCGATGCGACCATGCCCACCGCAACCAACGCCGCCCCGACCAGCCAGTATCCCAGGTAGGTGTTGAGCATCAGCCCGCCGTCCGGGTCGCCCAGCCACGCCAGCACGAACAGGTGGCTTAAGGAGAAGAGCACCGCGACCGTGTAGATCCCCAACGCCGCCAGATACTTGCCCAGCACGATGTCCGCGTCTCGCCCGGGCAGGGTGAGCAGTAACTCGTCCGTACCCTGTCTGCGCTCCTCCGCCCAGACGTTCATGGTCAAGGCCGGAATGAAGAACAACAGCAGAAACGGGAAGTAGGCGTTCAACTGATCCAGGTTGGCCAGGTTGTTCATGAAGAACGACCGCTGCCAAAAAGCAGCCATCGCTCCCAGCAGAATGAACACCGTGATGAACACGTATCCCGTCGGATTGATGAAGTAGCTGGTGAAGTTCCGGCGGAACACCGCCCAGACTACGCGTGCGTGTGTCGGCATACCTCTGTCCTTAGTGCTGAACTACGAGCCCCGGACGGGCCTTATTCTCTAGTGTGGAACCGGCCTCTTCGCCGACCGGTCACGCTGCCGTCAATTGCCGGAACCGTTCGTCCAGCGACGCGCTGTCCTTGCGAAACTCACTGATAGTTCCGTCGAATGCGATCCGCCCCTCGTGAATGAAGATCACCCGGTCCGCCACCGCCTCTACCTCCTGGAGGATGTGCGTCGAGAGCAGGATGGTGTTGGTCTTGCCCAGCTCGCGGATCAGACCGCGCACCTCGCGAATCTGGTTCGGATCCAAGCCCACCGTCGGTTCGTCCAGGATCAGGACCTCCGGTTCGTGGAGCAGCGCCTGGGCCATGCCCACCCGCTGGCGGTACCCCTTGGACAGCTTGGCGATCGGCTTCTCCATCACGCCGGTCAGATCGCAGAGCTTGGTCAGCTTGGCGATCCGCCTAGCTAATCGCTCGGGCTCGAGCCCCCGAGCCCCTCCGAAGAAACGCAACAGCGCCAGCGGAGTCATGTCCGCATAGAGCGGGCCGTTCTCCGGCAGGTAGCCGATCTTGGCGACGGCTTCGAGACGCCGAGTAGCCACGTCGATCCCGGCGATCTCGGCGCGGCCGTGCGTTGGGGCGATGAACCCGGTGAGCAGGCGCATCGCGGTTGATTTGCCTGCCCCGTTAGGCCCCAGGAACGCCACCACCTGTCCACGGGCGATCTCGAAGGACACATCCTGAACCGCCGCCAGCGGACCGAAATGCTTGGTCAACCCATCCGCCTTGATCATCACGTCCGCCATCATGCGCTCCGAGTCGGTAACTCTCTGCGAAGGAATAGGTTACACCCCGGACGGGGAAACCGTTTAGACGTCCCGCGCCACCCTTACCGGTCAAGAAATATGACACCTTTTTCCCCGCCGTCAAGGGGGGACAGCCTGGTGCTCGGACATAGGTCATTTGATGGTGCGTCCTGAACCGAGTCGCGACCGTGAGGGCGCGGACCTGACGAGACCGCAATGACCTTTTTGGAGACGGCTTTTGCCACGTAGTGTCGCCAGTCGCGAAGCACCGTGGACCGAACAGGCTTTCCCCACCTGTTCGCCGTCGTGCAACATCCCTGGTACCATTTCGGCCTTGCTGGGTGCATCACGTGCTACCCAACAAGGGGCCGGGCCATGCTGAAACCCTATCTTCAACTCCCCCGCGCCGTTCACGTGTTGTGCGTGGGGACGTTCATCAACCGGGCGGGGACTCTGCTGGTTCCCTTCCTGACGCTCTACCTGACCAAGGAGCTGGGCCTGAGCGTCACGTTCGCCACCTTGGCTATGGGGGTGTTCGGGCTGGGCTCGCTGGTGGGGGGACTGCTGGGGGGGGTGCTGGCGGACCTGATCGGGCGGCGGAAGGTCATGCTCATCAGCCTGCTGGGAGGGGCGCTCGTGGTGCGCGGGTTCAGTCACCTCACCGTTCCCTGGAGCATCCTGGCTGCGGTGGGTTTGTTCGCGGTGCTGGCGGACATGTATCGGCCGGCAGCTCACGCCGCCATCGCGGACCTGGTTGAACCTACTCGGAGGGCACACGCCTTCGGTTTGAAGTATGTGGCGATCAACCTCGGCTTTGCGACCGGCACGGCGGTCGGCGGCCTGGTGGCGACGGTCTGGTTCACCTGGTTGTTCTGGGGGGACGCCGCTACGTCCGCAGCCTACGCCCTGATCATCCTCTTCGCCATCGCCGAGACCCGCCCCGAGGATTCCCCGGACGAGTCCGGCGGTTCCGACGCGGCGCACGCTTCTCCGGAGTCCAGGGGCAACGTAGAACCCCCATCAACCGATCTCAGCAGCGCCCTGAGGTGCATTCTGCGGGACCACACGTTTCTGGTATTCTGCCTGGCGTCGCTGTGCATCTCGCTGGTGTACATGCAAGCCATGTCATCGTTTCCTATCTACCTTGATGGGCTCGGTTTTAGCAGCGGAGACTACGGGTACCTCATGGCGATCAATGGTGGGATGATCGTCGCCTTGCAGTTGCCCCTGACGGCGCTCTTCAGCCGGTTCAATCGGGCGACCCTGATCGTCGTTGCCCCGTTGATAAGCGGGGTTGGTTTTGGGCTAACTGGATTCGCAGTAACGTGGCTGGGATTCGCAATGACCGTGGTGGTCTGGACCACCGGCGAGATGATGGCGGCTCCGTTCATGTCTGCGGTGGTCACCGACCTTGCTCCCACGCGGTACCGGGCGCGGTACCTCGGCGTGTTCTCGACCTGCTTCTCCAGCGGGATGATGCTGGGCGCTCCGCTGGGCGGGCTGGTGCTGGAGAGTCTGGGAGGCTCGTACCTGTGGGGGGGCGCGCTGGGCCTCGCGGTGTTCTCCGGGGTGTTGTACTTGACCATCTACCCCCGAATGATATCCGGACCTTCCCACGAGCAAGTCTCCGGCTGATGGTCCTCCGAGTCAGCCATCCGCCGGCCTGCCCCTGCGCTGCACCTCACGCGCTGGCGGGAACCGTGCAGGCCAGCATGGGCCGGACCACTCCACAGTGGATCGCCGTCAAGCTCGTCGGCGTGCCGAGACCACGGGGCAGCTCCTGCCCCCGGTAACTGCTTCGATCGTGGCGGGCGATGGTGGAAGTAGACTTGCTCGGCGGGGCAATCGATGATGTAATGACCGGCGAGGATGCGACGCTGACGGGGCCGCCCCGGGTCGCACCGATCGGTTCCTGGCGGATAGCGTTCAGGGACCCGTGGAGAGGTGTCCGAGTGGCTGAAGGAGCCGCATTCGAAATGCGGTCTGCGGGTAACCGTAGCGGGGGTTCGAATCCCTCCCTCTCCGATCGACAGATTGAGCGTTTCGTAACTGCTTGATTGAGCAGGCTTTACGAGACGTTCGTTCTTTGGCACAGTTGACTGTGCCAAGAACTGTGCCAAACCGGCCCCGCTGTCGCTTCGATTCTCACCAATCCGCTTCGTTGTGGGCGACCTCCTAGGTGCTGGCGATTGGATCACGGCTCCGTTGCCGCGACCATCGCCGCGATTAGAAACATCTTCCCCCATCCTCTCTTCTGGCTCCCCGCCGGAATCAGTTGGTACTTCCGAGGCCCTCAAGCCTTGGTGAGCCCGTTCGTAGACCGCCTGCGTCCTGAGCTGCGGGCTGAGGGGCTGCTTAGATGGCGGCGGAAACCAGGTCATCAGATCCTCGCACGACGGCCTATCAACCGCCTCAGCTCCAGAAACAATGGCGGTATCACCGCCGACGCTCCGCTGAGCACTGATTCAACTTCCAACGCTAATCCTCGGACGGGTCTGTCGACTCGTACACCATGTTGCCCTCTTCCCCGGCGTGCTGCACGAAGTTGACCTTGGCCATCATCTCCTGTGCGAGCCCATCACTCAGGTGGTAGTAAAGCTTCGTAACCTCGCTGCTGTGGTGCCCCAGACATTCCATGACCGTGGCTTCGGGGATTCCCCGGTTTGCCGCCGCGCTGCAAAACGCGTGCCGGAATGAATGAAGGTTCATCCGACTAAAGCGTACTTCGTTTCATGAAGTGCCAGGATCTTGAGCTTGAAGAACTCCTGGTCGCGGAAGCCGTGGGCTTGTCGCTTCATGGTCTTGATCTTGTTGTTGGTTCCCTCCAAGGGACCGGTCGAGATGCGGTAATCGT
>JAAEQG010001490.1 GCA_024231775.1 bacterium | reverse complement strand
ATTGAGCTGATCGGCGGCGTTCGGCGGAGCGCAGTTGATCCCCCCGGTTCCGTAGACCACCGGGAAGTTGCTGCACGCCCGGGAGAGGTGCTCGCCGCTGACAATCACCCAGTCGATGCCCTCCTGGTCCAGGATCTTGATCAGGCGCGGGCTGAAAGCCATCTCCGGTGGAAACAGCCCCCGGCTGACCCCCGGGCTGGCGCCCCAGGCCTCCGCGTACATGGCCTGGTAAAGCTGAATCTCCTTTATCACAGCGCTCTCGTCGCACAGCGGCAGCAGGGCGTGATGAAACGGAAACACCACCAGCTCGCAACGCGGCTTGCCCTGCCCCACGGTGGTCCACCCGCGAGCCTGACGCAGTGAGGAATACCAGGTGGACGAGTAGCCCAACTGCCCGGCGGTGCCTAAGCTCTGCACGTTCTCGATCAGCCCGCCCGAGAAGCTGATCTGGGCACCGGCTTCGTTCGCCCAGCGGATCAGGTCGATCGAATCTCTGCAGCGCCATTGGTAGACCGCCACGCGATCATCCTTGCCGAAGATCTCGCGCAGGTTGTTGGCTGGATGAGCGGCGCCGCCGTCGGTGCGTTGGATCGACTCCCAGGCCCGCTCATAGCGATCCGCCCCGGAAGCCTGCTGATCCGGCCAGTAGATGGGCTGCTCCAGATGCCACAAATACGAAAAGTGCAGCTGCTCGCCGAGGGCGGCGGAAGGCGACAGCACGCTCGCCAACACTCCTCCCAGGACCATACTCGACAGCGCGGTTCTCGAACGGGTCATGCATACCTCCCGGGTGGTTTGGGTACGTGTTCAGCGGTCTGCATTGCAGTGGCGAAGCGCTAAGCGCGCAGACGCGCGGGGTGCGTCCCATCCCCTCTTCACGCGTCCCTCCAGGCCCGCGGTGTCGACCGCGACCCTGACTACGAGGGTAAGGAATCCGGCCCGAGGAAACAAGTGGTCAGCAGCTGCCAGCAGCCGATAACTTGGGCCGCAGCCGCCGATTCGGTCCGTAAGGCCCCTTGCGGGATGACGGGCAGAACTCGGTCAGTTCTTCATGCCGGTCATGGTTACGCCCTGGATGAAGTGGCGCTGGGCGAAGAAGAAGGTCAGGATCACCGGAAGGGTCATGATCATCGACCCGGCCATTATCAGGGTGAACTGGTTTTCGCGCCCAGCCATGAAGCTGAACAACCCCAACGCGAGCGGATAGAGTCGCTGGTCGTTCACGTAGATCAGCGGGGTCATGAAGTCGTTCCACACGAACATGAACGTGAAAATGGCGATGGCGGCCATGGTTGGTCTCATAAGCGGGAGCACCACGTTCCAGTAGATGCGCAGGTAGCCGCATCCGTCGAGCATCGCCGCCTCTTCCAGGTCACGGGGAACACCCTTCATCGCCTGGCGCAAGAGGAAAATGGCAAAGGCGTTGACCGCCAGGCAGTTCGGCACCCATAGCGGGGCGAGCGAGTTGTACCATCCGAGATAGCGGTAGATGACGAACGAGGGGATCATGGTGATCTGTGGCGGGATCATCAGCGTCGCCAGCACCAGCATGAAGCACAGATCGCGCCCCGGCCACTTCAACCGAGCGAAGGCGTAGGCCGCCAGCGAGCAACTCAGCAGCGTACCCATGATGTTGGCTATCACCAGAAAGACGCTGGTCTTGAAGTAGCGCCAGAAGGGCACCTCGTCCAGGGCGGTGCGGTAGTTTTCCGTAGCCTTGGCCCAGTAGGCCTCTAAGCGGCTGCTCTTCTCCAGGCGCACGCGCAGCTTGAAGGCCCGCGGTCCGTGGTCAAACTGAATGCCGGAACCGACCTCTTCCAGCAAGACGTAGCGCTTGGGGGCCAGGCGCTGGTCGTCGGCGCTGGGAAACTGATACTGAGCCTCCCACCAGCGATCGATCGCCAGGTACTTCGGCTCGAGGGCGCGATACAGCTTGCCGTTCATCTCGAACCAGACCCGCATCTCGTGCCAGGTCTGGTCACTGCGGAAGCTCAGATCCAACCGCTTGAATCCGGTGTCCGTATCCGCAAGTTCAAAGGGGACCTCGAACCGCGCACTCAGCTCGAATGCGTCTCCCTTGCCGAAGTCATAACCGCCGAGGGCAACCGGTCTCTCCGCTTCAATCCCCTGCACCAGGTCGACCGGACCGGACTCGACCGTCCAAACCTCCGCGATCGGTCGATCTCCGGTCAGATCGTGGATCTTGTAGTCCAGGGTCTTGACCTTGACCTTCCCCAGGCCGAAGTAGCGGTAGGCCTGCTCGAAGCACTCGGCGGGCATCTCATCGCCCAGGACGGCGTCCACCGCCGCGCGGAAGGCGGCTTCGTCCGCCGTCTCCCAGGTCGCGTAGGGCACCAGATTCTTCAGACGGGCGAAGATGCCTTCCAGCAACTCGGTACGCACTACGCCCGCAGGAAGATCCGCGGTCCGCGGGTCGCTCCACGCATCGATCCGCCGGCCTACCCGTTCCTCCACTACCGTGCGCATCCACTCAGACCAGCGCGCCCGAGACACCTGTTCCGGCTTGACGATCTCTGCGTACTCCCGCCGATCCACATAGGGACTCACCGCCTCCGGTATGGGGCGCTGCGGGAAGATACGCACCTCCGCCGATTGGACCTCCTTCTCCAGCTTCCAACTCGTACCCAGCAACCAGGCGTAAGGCAGGGCAAAAACCAACGCCCCCGATACCAACACCAGGTGCAGCACTGACGAACGCCAGAATGGTCTCTTGCGGTCCATGGAAGTAGTTATCAGTTCTCAGCCATCAAGTCGCAGCTTCGTAGAATCATCTCTCTAGGGCCGTTTCCAACAAGGTAGTGCCGGTTTCGTCGGGCATTGTAGCGGCCTGCGTCTCGCAGGCCGTTCGGCCGGCGGGGACGCCAACCGCTACACCTCGACTTTGCGCAGCACTGCCAACGCTCCGTTCTTCCCCCCCCTACTCTCCGGCATAGTGCACCCACTTCTTCGAGGCCACCATGTTGAACAGGGTAATCAGGATAACGATCACGAACAGAATCCACGCCATGGCAGCGCCATAACCCAAGCGGAAGTAGCTAAAGCACTCATCGAAGAGCTTGTAGACGTAGAAGTAGGTTGAGTGGCTGGGGCTTCCGTTGGGGGTCATGATGTACGCCTGGGTGAAGATCTGGAACGTCTGGATCAGCCCCATCACCAAGTTGAACAGGATGTACGGAGTCAGCAGCGGCAGGGTGACCAGGAAGAACCGTCGGATCGGGCCGGCGCCATCCAACTCCGCGGCTTCATACAGATGGGTGGGGATCTCCTTCAAACCGGCGAGCCAGATAATCATGCTGGCCCCCGCTCCCCAGAGCATCATGATGATTAACGCCGGCTTGGCAGTCTTCTCGCTGGTCAACCAGGCGATCGGCGTCTTCAGTCCGATGTCGAAGTTGATGTTCAACCAGTCGATCACCGCCTCGATACCGCATAGCCGCAGCATCCAGTTCATCATCCCGTTCTGAGCGTTGAACACCCAGATCCACAGGATCGAAGCCGCCACCATCGGCATGATCGCCGGCAGGAAGTACAACGTGCGGTAGAAACTCATCCCCCGGACCTTGGCATTGAGCAGCATGGCCAACGCCAACCCCACCGCCATACCGATGGGGAGGCCAATGCCCATGAACAGGGTGTTGCCCAGCGACTTATAAAAGAGCGGATCCTTGCCCTCACCGGTCAGGTCGGTGTAGTTCGAGGTTCCCACCCAGGTCGGGGCGGAGAGGACGTCGTAGCGGGTGAAGCTCATCACCGCGCTGAACAGCATCGGTCCGCCGGACAGCACGATGAAGCCCACGATCCACGGGAGCACGAACATCGCTCCGGCCCGCCACTCCTTGCGGGCATAACCGGGCAGACCGCGGTGCAAAGACTTGTGTCGTCGGTAGATCAGCCCGGAGAACACCGCCAGAAACAAGAGGTACACCCAGACCAGCGGACCCCAGCTCAGCTTGCGGCCGGTGGGCGGGTTGTAGTGTCGGTCGAGGGCTTGTTGGACCTGCCCAGCCTGAAAGCTCAGCGTCTCCGCCGGGGACATCTTGTGGTTCCACGCCAGGTCCTGAGCGGTGGCTTGGGCGTCCCACAGTTTCTTGCCCTCCGGCGAGACCGGTCGAAAACGCCCGAAGGGCAGCATATCGATGAACGCCCGCATCGCCGCCCGGACCCGTTCGGGCATCTCGGGGATGTCCATGTAGACTTCGCGCTGCTTTTGGGTGAGGGCTTTGTTGGCTTTGAGGCGGGGCATATACAACCGGCCTTGCCCGCGCTCGCGCTGAGCGTCGTGCTCGTTCATCACCATCCCGCCCTCGACGGACGAGAGGTACTTGAGCAACCACCACGCCGCCTGGCGTTTCTCTTCCGAGCAGGTCGAAGGAATGCAATACGCAAAGCCCGCTACCCAGGTGAAGTACCGACCGTCTTCCTGCTGCAACCGTTCAGCGGGTACGGGCGCGGGATGCACCCCGAAGCGCATGTGTCGGGCAAACCGCGCCAGATCGCGCAGAAACCAGTCGCCATTCACGAACGCGGCGATCTGGTTCTGGAAGAACGGATCCTGGGCCTCCCGCTGAAACGCCTTCTTGAAAGCGTTTACGTCCTGGACGCCGCCGAGGGCATCATGTACGTCGGTGGTCCATTGCAGGGCCGCCTCGATCCGAGGGTCGGCCATGGTACATCGCCGACCGTCGGGGCTGAGGAACTCGCCTCCGTTCATCCACCCCCACATGTACAGCCAGCCGTTGCCGTGGTGCGGGTCAAAACCCACCACCTTCATCCGCCCTTCGTTGTCCCAGCGCGACAGGCGAATGGCGTAGCCGTCCTGGTCGAACACCTTGATGTGCTGATTCTCTTTGTCGGGCAACACCAGCTTGCGCCGCGGGTATGCACTGCGCACCACCAACTCGTGGGCGGAGGCCACCGAATCCACCAGACACCGGCGCACCACCCCCGACTCGGAAATATGACTCAGCGTGTCACCCGGACGCAAGCCCGCAGCGAGGAAATCGGCGGCGGGGCTGGTGATCCGTGCGGAGCGTTCGTCCAGCGGGCGGATCCGGGCGTCACTTGCGTCTACGAGCTTGGTCAGCACCTGTTCCCAGGTGTCCGGCGGAACCGCACGCCCCTGATCGTCCACGTACTCGGCTTGGACCAGCAGATCGGCGTTGTAATACAACAGCCGATCGTCCATGTAGTTCGGCACGCCGTACTGCCCGTCGCCGTAAGTACATTCGTCCCAGGTCTGGGCGTAGTAGCCCTCCGGCTGAATGAGAAACGACTCGAGGAGTTTGACCTGGGCGCGCCGGGCTTGGAGCTGGTCCCCATCCGCTCCCGCACTTTCCAGGCGGGTCAGTTCGCGGCGGGCTTCATCCAGTTCGGCGCGGTCCGCCTCGATCAGCGGATTCAAATCGAGGAAGGCTTTGCGGGCCGCCCATTGGCAGACTGCGAACCGGTCGTATTCCACAACATCGGGGGGTACGCCGCCGGCGATCCCGCACATCAGGCGCTGAGGGTTGCCCTCCCCCTCGACAATCCCACCGCGGGCCGCCGCGGAACCCAGGATCGCTCGGTACTGAGGAAAACGCCGCTCAAACGCATCGAGCACGTCGAGGTGACGGCCTTCGATGGCGCCGTTGAACCAGATGACGATCTCGGTCCTGTCTCCAGCGGTCTCACCGGCGGCGCGGGGGTACAACCACCACAGCACCGCCAGCAGCACCACCGAACCAAGTACCGTTCGCCATAATCCCATGCGGACTCTCTCCGCCGAACATCACCCATCTTCAAGCCGTATGGTAATGCTGCTGCATTTACCCAGGCTGGTCAAGTAAGCACTTGGCGGCGATCTCACCGCCCGAAGAGAAACCGCAGTGGACGCTCCAGACGAGCGCGCCACGCTCGCTCGTTGTGCTTCGCGCCCACGTCCTCGAAATGCACCAGATCCACTCCGTCCTTCCAACCGTTCTCGCGGAGCAAAGCCACCATCTCCCGGGTGTGCGAAGCGCCGTCCTGGCCCGGTCCCGCCGTTCCGCTGTCCACGTACAGGCGCACGGGAGCGTGACCGACCGACCGGACTAACTTGCCGTATCGATCCGCACTGTCGTCGGAGAATCCGAACGCCGGTGACAGACACGCCGCCATCCCGAAGGTCTTGGGGGCGACTAACGCCCCCTGCAAGGAGATGAGCCCGCCCATGCTCGAACCCATCAGAGCAGTCTGCCCCGCACCGGAAAGCGTGCGGTAGCGCCGGTCTATCTCCGCTTTGACATCTCCGGCGAGGTATTGAAGGTAGGCATGCCCGGAGAAGGAGAGTATGTCGCGGCTGGGTCCGTACTCCTGCATGCGCTCCGGGGTGTTGGCGATCCCCACGGCCACGAACGGTTTCACCTTACCCTCAACAATCAACCGGTCAGCCGTAAGGTTCACACACCAGCCCCCGTGGCCGAACGGCTCTACGGGATCGTCCCAGCAGTTCTGTCCGTCGTGCATGTACAGCACGGGGTAGCGTTGCTCATCCGCGGCGTCGTATCCGGGCGGCAGATAGACGTACACATCGCGCGGGCGCAGCCCCCCCGCCGAAGGCTTCAACACCCGGATGACCTCGATGCGCCCACGTTTCTCCGAAGCGGCGACGCCCAGAGCAGCGGGTTGCCCGGATCGGCTGGTGAGGCTCCAGGCGTTCGGATCCACCACGGTCTCGCTTCGACCCTTGCGTTGCAGCTCAAACGTGTACGCCATCCGCGCGGGAAGCTTGGCCCGCTCCAGGCTGACCGCGTACACCGGCCGGAAACTGACCAGGCGCTCCAACCGGTAGCCGGTGCGGGAACCGTACCCGGCGATCTCCACCGACACGGTCTCCGCAGCCGGATCCACATAGACGAAGGTGACCGCGTCCTTGGTGAACAACGGAGCGGGCTGAGATGCGAACCAGTCAGCCATGAATCGCTCTGGATCGATCTTCTTCTTCTCCGCCAGACGGGCCTTCAACCGCTCGACCGCCGGGGGATGTTCCACGATTCCGGCCATCTCCACCGGGTCCGGCGGCGGAACCGCTCCGCCGGCGTCATCCGGCGAGGGCAGGCCCAGGAACAGGACCGCGTTCTGATAGCCTTCGGTCTTGTGCGGGTTTTCGGGATCAGTCACCCAGGTCGTTCCATCGAGCACGTACTTGTATTCATGCCGCCCCTTGTCCAGGATCAGGCTGGTGCGGTAGCGGTTGCCCTGCTCCGGCCCGGACATCTCCCGGCTCCGAGGATCCCAGCCGTTGAAACTCCCCGCCAGATGGACGGACTTGGTCCCCGTCGGGGCGGACAGTACGAAGATCACCCGAAACTGGTCTCCGCCCATGTCCTTAACTGTCACCGACGCCTCCCCCGCATTGGCGCACCCCAGGATCAGCGCTACACTCAGTCCCCACACCATCAACGCTCGGATGCCCACACCACACCTCCACACCAAAGCCCATTCCAGATCACCCTCCCCCGGATGGAGAGTAGGAAACAGACCACACTCCCATCGACGAACGTCTGCATCGCAGGCTGCCGTCAAGTGAGAACGCATTTCCTGCGCCCCTGCTGGATCGTCTGCCCCACGGGGCTCCCTTCCCTCCCCTTATACCCCACGTCCGTAATCCAGGACAAGCGTCCGGCCGACAGACTGGCCATCCCCGCCGCCTACCCGGACGGTTTTGCTTAAGCCTGGAGGATAGAATCTGGTAGAATGGCAGGGTTATGCGGGGAGCGAAGCCCCACCGGGACGAAAGCTAAGATCAACTGAAGGAACCGAATCCAATGGCTACCCATCTTTCGCTGCTGATCCTGACGCTGCACCTGCCCATGGCAACCAACGACAACAACGTCGAGTGGAGCGGCGCGTCACACCACGACCTCTACAGCCGCACGCCCATGTGTCCCGTAGGCGGCGAGACGTTCACCGTCTCGTTCCAGACCTGGGACTTCGATATCACCTCCGCGAGGGTGTACGTGGACGATGGATCTCCGGTTTGGATCACGGTCAACTATTCGCACGACCGCGGACCATACGACGTGTGGTCCGCAGCCATCCCGGCGTCGTCGCCCACGGGAAGCCTCGAATACTACTTCGAGCTGACCGACGGGACGGACACCGACTACCTAGGACCTGCCGGCATGTCTGATACGGCGCCGGGCAGCGGTTGGACGATAGACTTCAGCACCATCAGCCACGCGCCGGTTGGGGCCACCGCGACAAGCGACGGTGGAGCGGTCTTCAAGGTGTGGGCTCCGGAACCTGCCACAGCCGCCGTGCGTGGCGAGTTCAACGGCTGGGGCGAAACGGCCATGTCCAAGAGCGGCGAGCACTTCACCGCCAAGGTCGGCAGCGCTACGCTCGGCGATATGTACAAATACTTCTTCAGCGGGACCGACACCTGGAAACCGGACGCCCGGGCCCGGGGGCTGAACCCGTCGGACAACTACAACTCACACCTATACGATCCTTCAACCCACACCTGGGGCGACGGTGCATTCGAGACCCCCGCATTCGAGGACATGATTATCTATGAGCTGCACGTGGGGACGTTCTCCGGGCGCAACGACGGCGGCGCCAACCATCCCGGAACCTACCGCGACGTGGTTGACCTGCACCTGGCCCACCTAGTTGATCTGGGGGTGAACGTGGTCGAGCTCATGCCGATCAACGAGTTTCCCTGGGACTGGTCCGCGGGATACAACCCCATCTCGGTCTGGGCGCCGGAGTGGAAGTGGGGCGACCCCGACGACCTCAAGTACCTGATCGACACACTGCACCAGAACGGCATCGCCGTTTTGCAGGACATCGTCTGGAACCACTTCGCCGGCAGCGACAACTACCTGTGGAATTACACCGACAACGATGGGGGAACCGCCCACCAGATCTACTTCGACGGCAACGGAACCAGCGGACACGTGGAGACGCCTTGGGGTTCGCAGGCGGACTTCGATCGCGCCGACGTGCGGGACTACTACCACCAGAGCATCGCCTACTGGTTCGAGGAGTTCCACTTCGACGGTTATCGCATGGACGCCACCGACTTCATGAACTCGTACCAGGGGGCGGGCTGGGGCATGATGCAGGATATGAATGACCTCATCGACAGCCGCTACGTGGACAAGATCGCCATCGCCGAGCAGCTGCCCGACGACGCGTGGGTCACCTACCCCACCTCCAGCGGCGGTGCCGGTTTCGACAGCCAGTGGCATGACAACTTCACCGACACCCTGCGGGCGGAGATCCTCGCCATGGCCGGCGGGAACCCGAGCGTCAGCTCGGTAGCCTACGTGGTCAAGGGCGGCTCCTACGCCAACGACCCGCTCAGGGTCACCAACTACCTCGAACTGCACGACGAAGCCTGGCCGGACAGCGGCGGGCAGCGCATGGTGGTCTCCATCGATACGACGGCGCCTCACGATGACAAGTACGCCAAGGGGCGTATCAAGCTGGGGCAGGGACTGGTGATGTTCTCCGCGGGGATTCCCATGTTCCTGCAGGGCTCGGAGTTCCTGGAGGACACCGCGTTCGGGGCCGACGCACCGTCAACTTATGAAGCCCGCCTGGACTGGACCAAGCCGACCACCTACGCCAAGATATTCCAGTATTTCAAAGACATCATCCGCCTGCGTAAGACCAACGGCGGATTGAGGGCCAACGCGGGGTGTGATACCTACCACGTAGACGACTCCGCCGGCGTGGAGGTACTGGCGTTTCATCGCTGGGACCTCAGCGGGAACGACCTGGTTGTCGTGGCCAACTTCTCGAACAACAACCACACGTACTACGACCTCGGTTTCCCCCAGGGCGGAACGTGGTATGAGATTCTCAACTCGCAGGCCGGCGTCTACGACGGCAACGGTTGGGGGAACGGGGGTAGCGTGGAAGCCAACGGACCGGCGATGCACGGATTCAGCCAGTCCGCCAGCCTCACCATCCCCGAGATGGGCCTGCTGGTCTTCCGCCACAACGACCCGCCGGACCCGCCGGGCACCGGCGACTTTGACACCGACGGCGATACCGACCTGAAGGACTTCGCGGTCTTCCAGGCGTGCTACGACGGGATAGACTGCCCCGGGTTTACCGATGTGGACCTGGACAACGACGGCGACGTGGACATCGCCGACTACAAGCAGTTCAACGACAACTTCACCGGCCCGTAGCCGGAGGCGACATGCCGGGTACCCCATCCCTTCCAGGGGTGAAAATGCCCCCTTACGGTAGCGCCAAGGGTGTTTTTCTGGGTCTGTGTATCACCCTCTGTATCACCCCCACCCTAGCACTACAGCGCAAAGTCACTTCCTACGCAAGTCCGTATGTGTGTCACATCGATACCCCGTTTTCGTAGTTTCTTGAGTGTTGTCTTGCGATGGCCGGCCTTGGCGGCGGCGTTGTGGTTCCGGGTGTAGCTGATGTTCCAT
>JAAEQG010001489.1 GCA_024231775.1 bacterium | reverse complement strand
GATTCCGCGCGGGCGACCACGACGACCGTCTCTCCTTCGGACAGGCCGCCGGTGATCTCGATTTCCGTATCCGTCATCAAGCCCAACGTCACATCCACCCGCTCGACCTGCCCCCCGGCCAACCGGTTCACGTAAGCGTGTTCTCCCTCCGTGTGCACGGCCCGCAGCGGCACGATCAGCGCACCGGCCTGGCTGGCAGAGACGATGCTCACGTCGGCCGTCATCCCGGCGCGCACGGCCAAAGCCTGGCCGCTGCCGGTCAGGCGGATGGTGACCGGATAGAGCACCACGCCCGATTGATTCCGGGCCACGTCCGCGATAGACATGATCTCGCCGGTCATTTCGACGCCGGGGAAAGCGTCCACACTCACCCGCGCCTCCTGCCCAACCGCCACCCGCGATACGTCGGTCTCGTCCAGGTTGACGTCCACCTCCATAGTCGCCAATTCGCTCAATACGACGATGGGTTGGTTGGCGTTGGCGATCTCACCGGGCTGCGCGTCCAGAAAGGTGACGGTCCCGCCCACGGGGGCGATCAAGGTCGCCTTTTCCAGGCGCAATTGGGCTTGCTCCAAACCAACGCGGGCGTCGTCCACCGATGCTCTCGTAGTCGCTATCTGCGCCTCGGTT
>JAAEQG010001488.1 GCA_024231775.1 bacterium | reverse complement strand
GTAGCCCCGAATGCCAAACCCGTGGTACAGTAAGCTCGTGGACCTGCTGGTATCTCCTTAATCTGAAGTTCGTTACAACCTCAGATGAGACCAGCATGTCCGCCTTCTTGCGACCCCAGGTACGCTTCCGCCGGATGAACCCCCGTGATGACGGCCTGAAGCGGCTATGCCTGGGCGAAGGACGAAACGGAATCGTGCGGTTCCTGAGGAAGGAGGTGGAAGCTTATGAAGCATCGCGGCAGGTCTGACTCGCCGCACCGAATCTGAATCTCTACTTCGCAAGCTGCCCCGGAACGGAAACACGCAAGTCCGCCGGGGTAGTCTGTGTACATCGGCATTCAGGTGACGTGTGGCTTGCAGCTCGCGAAACGAACCAGCCAGCGCAACACTTCGATCTGACGATTCGCCCGGTGTAGCAGTTCCCTCTTGTCCGAGCTGTACGTTGCTTCCACTACCGGTGGCACCGGAAGGCTGAGTCGTGGCCGGATCGAGTTTTTGCTATGGACAATCATATCGGACGACCCGGCCGTGATAAAGAAACACAAGGTTTGGCAAGGTGTGGCGGGTTGGCTTGTTCGTGCCGGTCAGTTACGCGGCTGACACGTTGCCAAAATCGCCAAGTCACCTATAATTCTAATTGTAGCCGATGTAGGGGACGAGGCTTGGTGTTAAACAAGAGGGTCTACAACTCGGTTCCCGCGTTCATCGCCCTTGCGATCATGGCGGCGCCGGGGGCGGTGCTGCCGTGTTTGGCAGGCGATGGTGGGCAGGCCCACGGGGTGATCGACTCCGGCGCCCGGAAGGCTTGCTGCGCCGGCTGCGACCGCGGTATGCGGGGCTCAGCGGAGCCCGAGGGCACCGACCAGTCGCCCCACCACCGTCGTCCTTGCGACTGCCCGGCGGAGTGCCCGGCGCCGTGCGGATCGGGCAAGCCGCCCTGCCCGCCGGCTGACGCGAACACGATCCTTGCTGATATGGCGCCAGCCGGGTTCATCCCCCGCCCAGCGTCACGCCCAGACATCGAAGCCACACTCGAAGACATCTTTCACCCGCCCCGCGTCTGATTCCGCCAGATAGCCAATGTTTCAACGCACCAGCCGCGCCGCGTATGCGCCGGCCCGCGACGAACGCTGATCTGTAGACCAGGCGCGGAGCATTACATAATGACCGACTCAGACTTATCCCCGCTGGTGCGGGATGGCGGGCGCGAATCGCCAGCCCCGCATCCCAAGACCGAGATACCGCGCCCGCGTATGCGGCTGAAGACGCGGATCGTCATCCCCGGTGTTGTCTTGCTGGCGACCGTGGGGTTGCTGGGCAGCGCCGCCAGCGACGCGCTCCGCCCGGCGACGGCGGTACGCGTGGTTCCGGCGCTGGTCAAGACCGATGCCAAAGCCCAGCCGACAGGCACGGTTGTGGTCCAGGCGCCCGGCTGGGTCGAGCCTGATCCGTTTCCGACGGCGGTGTCGGCGCTGGCGGACGGCGTGGTCGAAGAGGTTCTGGTGCTGGAGGGCGGGCGCGTCGAACGCGGGCAGATCGTTGCGCGGCTGGTCGCCGAGGATGCCCGGATCGCGCTCAACCATGCGGACGCGGTGTTGGCGGAGCGGCGGGCGGTGCGCGCGTCCGCCCAGGCGGCACTTGAAGAGGCCCAGTGCAATTGGACGCACCCGATCGAGCTAACCCGGAAGCTGCGCACCGCCGAGGCGCGGCTGGCGGAGCGACGCGCCGAATTGGCTCGTTGGCCGTCGGAGTTGGCGAGAGAAGATGCCCGGGCGGTACATCTCCGAGCGGAGTACGAGCGGATCGCCCCGTTGTACGAAGGCGGCGAATCCAGCAACATCGAGTTGATCCGGGCCCGCCAGGCCCACGAAGCCCAGCGGGCGGAGGTCGAGTCGGTCCGCCGGCGACAACCGATCCTCCAAGCCCAGGTCCGATCGATCGAAGCGGAGGTGATCGCCGCGAAGGATGATCTTCGGTTGCGGATACTCGACACGCGGGCGCTCACCGAAACCAGCGCGGGCGTTGACCGGGCGGAGGCTGCGGTAGGAACCGCGCAAGCCCTGCTCGATGCGGCGGCGTTGCGGATGGAGCGGATGGAGGTCCGCGCGGCGGCTGGTGGCGTGGTGATGACGCGACTGGTGGAGCCCGGATCGAAGCTCATGCTCAACATGGACAACCCCCGCTCGGCGCAAGTGCTGCGACTTTACGACCCCGCCAAGCTCCAGGTCCGCGTTGATATTCCGCTGGTCGACGCCGCCAAGGTCGGGGTTGGCCAGCCCGCCGAGGTGATCGTCGATGTGCTGCCGGACCGGTCTTTTCGCGGCTGGGTGACGCGGGTCGTGCATGAGGCCGACGTGCAGAAGAACACCTTGCAGGTCAAAGTCGCCATCGAATCTCCGTCGCCGGAGATCAAGCCGGAGATGCTCGCCCGGGCGCGTTTCCTGGCCATGCCCGACGCCGACGCGGTGGAAGATGCCGTTGTGGCACAACGGCTTTTCGTACCGCGAACCGCCGTGCGGAAGGAGCAAGGCCAGGCGTTCGTCTGGTTGGCCGATCAGGTGGACAAGCTCGCACGACGGAGGTCTGTCACCCTGGGGCGGGTCGTTCTGGAGGACTGGGTTGCGGTTGTGGATGGGCTGCAGCCGGGCGACCGGGTGATCGTGAACGCCCCGCCCGGTTTGGAGGACAGTCAACGCATCCGCCTGCTTGAGGACTGACCGCAACTGGCACCGCGGAACCGGTGCGTGGAGCTATACCATGGCATTAGTCGAATGTCGCAACCTGACCCGTGCTTACTCCAAGGGCGAAACCACCATCACCCCGCTGGCGAATCTGGACCTCGATGTGGCCCGGGGCGAGTTCTTGGCTCTGATGGGTCCGTCCGGAAGTGGAAAAACAACACTGCTCAACCTGATCGCCGGTATCGACAGGCCGACATCCGGCACGCTGAGTATCGACGGTCGCCAACTCGCCGACATGAGTCGCAGTCGCTTGGCGGCGTGGCGCAGCGACTACATCGGGTACATCTTCCAGCTATACAACCTGGTCTCGACGCTGACCGCCTACGAGAACGTCGAGCTGCCCCTGTTGCTGCACAAGCTGAATCGCAAGGAACGCCATCGCAAGGTCGCGTTCGCTTTGGAGCTGGTGGGTATCGCCGATCGACACGACCACTTCCCGCGGCAGCTCTCCGGCGGTCAGGAGCAACGCGTCGCGATCGCCCGGGCGATCGTCACCGACCCCATGATCCTGGTCGCCGACGAGCCGACCGGCGACCTCGATGCGTCCAACGCGAAGGCGGTGATGGTTCTGCTGGCGCGGCTTAACCAGGAGCTCGGCAAGACGCTCGTCATCGTCACCCACGACGCCAACTGTGCCGAATATGCCGGCAGGACGCTTCATCTGGAGAAAGGCCGCCTAGTCGAATCGGGCGAGATGGCGCTCGCGGCAGGGGCGGTGTCATGATCGCGCCCAAGCTCGTGCCCCTGGTGCTCAAGCAGGCGTGGCGCGCCCGAACGCGGAGCCTGCTGACCATCGCGGGTGTGACCGTTGCGATGTTCCTTTTTGCTGCGGTGCAGGCCATGCAGGCTGGGGTGGAGGCGGCGACGAACGCCCGGGCGGATGACACCACGCTGGTGGTCTATCGCAAGGACCGCTACTGCCCGTTCACCAGCCGCATGCCGCAGTCGTATGAGCAGCGTATCCGTCGCGTTTCCGGAGTCGAATCCGTCGTTCCTATGAAAATCGTGGTGAGCAACTGCCGGACCAGCCTGGATGTGGTGACCTTTCGCGGCGTGCCCGAGCGGGAGTTCCTGAACACGTCCGCGCCGAGCTTCGAGATCATCACGGGATCGGTCGGCGACTGGGAGCGACGAACGGACGCGGCACTGCTCGGCGAGACCCTGGCGACGCGCCGCCGACTGAAGGTCGGCGACCGGTTTGAAGCCGCCGGGATCACCGCCTATGTCGCCGGCATCCTCCGCTCCGCCGAACCGCAGGAGCAGAACGTCGCATACGTACACCTCGACTTCCTGCAATACGCCTCGGGCAGCAGGTCCGGCGGGATCGTCACCCAGTTCAACGTCCGAGTCAGCGACCCCACCCGACTCGATGAAGTCGCCGCCGCCATCGACGAGATCTTCGCTCCGGCACAAGAGCCCACCGCCACAAGCCCGGAGAAAGCGTTCGTTGCTCGGGCGGCGGCGGATGTTATCGAGATCGTCGGCTTTATGCGCTGGTTGGGCTGGGGCTGTTTGGCGGCGGTGCTGGCGCTGGTCGGCAACGCGATCGTGCTGAGCGCCCAAGACCGCATCCGCGAGCACGCCGTGTTTCAGACGTTGGGCTTTTGCGGCCATCAGATCGCCCGGTTGATAATCGCGGAAGGGCTGCTGCTGAGCATAACCGGGGCGGTGGTCGGCTGTGTCACCGCGCTGGCGTTCCTGTCCTACAGCGCCCTGGCGCTCTCGGTGGAAAGTCACAGCATTCCGGTCAAACCAACGCCGTCGATCTTCGCATGGGGCATCTTGATCGCGGCGGCGGTTGGGGTATTGGCGGGGTTGGTGCCGGCCTGGCAGGCGGCCCGGCGTGAGATTGTGACCTGCTTCCGATCGACATAGGGAGACCGGCATGCGCCTGCTACCATTCGATTACGCCGTCCGAAACCTCATCCGGTCCCCCGTCCGGTTGGCGGCGGGCGTGCTGGGTAGTGCCCTGGTGGTGCTACTCGTGTTGGCCGCCGGCGGGTTTGTACGCGGTATGGAACGCAGCCTCTCAGTCAGCGGCAGCGGTCGAAACGTCATCCTGCTCGGCGCCGGCAGTGAAGAGAGCGTCGAACGCAGCCAGATCGATATGACCGTGCCCACCCTGGTCGGCGCGGGCGTACTGGGGGTCAAGCGCCGTCTCGGGGTGGAGTATGTCTCGCCCGAAGTCCACGCCGCCATCGTTCTGAAGACGTCCGCCGAGTCGGGCGAGGAACTGCAGGCCGTCGTCCGCGGGTTTACGCCCACCGCCTTCTTGGTACATTCGCAGGTACGCATTACCCGAGGCACATCGCCGCGCCCGGGCGAGTACGAGCTTATGGTCGGCCGGCTTACCGCGACACGACTGGGCGTCGAGGACGCCGAACTCGCGGTCGGACGACAGCTTTGGTTCGACAATCACGCTTGGACCATCACCGGCCGTTTTGCCGCGCCACAAACGGTCATGGACGCCGAAGTATGGGTGCCGCTGACCGACCTGCGTATTGCGACGCGCCGAGATACGCTCTCCTGTGTGGTGCTCACGCTGGGTGAAGCCACATTTGAAGACGTCTCGATCTGGTGTGCCCAGCGGCTGGACCTGGAGTTGGTGGCGACCCGACAGAGCGACTACTACGCGAGCTTGTTGACATTCTATCAGCCGATCCGCGCCATGGTCTGGGTTACGGCGGCGTTGATCGCGTTAGGCGGATTGTTCGGCGGCGTGAACACCATGTACGCGGCGTTCGCCGCGCGGGTACGCGAGTTAGGCGCCTTGCGGACGCTCGGTTTTCCACGACGGGCACTGGTAGTGACCTTCCTGCAAGAGTCGCTGCTGGTGTCGTCGGCGGGTGGGATCATCGCGGCGATGGTAGGCCTGTGCGCGCTCGACGGGGTGGCGGTGCGTTTTTCGATGGGAGCGTTCGCGCTACTACTGGACGTCCCCGTGCTCGCGGGCGGACTCGCCGCCGGGGCGGGGCTGGCTATAGTCGGGGTGATCCCCCCGCTATGGCGGTGCTTGCGATTACCGATTGTTGATGCCCTACGCACGAGTTGATTCGGGTGGGGCGGTTGCTTGACTCAGAAGGAGCATACCATGAAGAAACCCATTCACGCTATCATGACCGTGGCGTTTGTCCTGGCTGGCTGGGGCGCCGTCGGCTGTAAACCGGAGCAGGCGCAGGAGTCGGCGCGATCGACCGCCGTCAACCAACCCGCGCCCGCCACACTGGCTGCGAACCTCTTTGTCCCGGAGGCGCCGGTCGGCGCGCGCGGCGTAACCGAGGTGAAAGCTGATGCGGGAGCCACCGGGGCGGTCGTAGTGCATGGCCGCATCGGCGGGCGAGCCAACCCGTTCGTAGATGGGGCCGCCGTGTTGCTGCTGGCCGACGCGAGCATGAAGGCCTGCAATGAGCTGCACGGCGACGGGTGCAAGACGCCGTGGGATTACTGCTGCGAAGCCCGCGAGTCGCTCACCGCGAATACCGCGACGATTCAGATCGTCGGCGCCGACGGTAAACCGCTGAAGATCAACCTGAACGGCCGACATGGCCTGACCCCGCTCGCGAGAATCACCGTCGCCGGCGAAATCACCCAGCGCGACGCAAGCGGGACGCTGGTTATCAACGCACGGAGTATCCACGTCCAATCCAGCCAGCCGGGGTGATGCGCCTTGGCCGAGCAGCAGGTAAGGAGCGATTCCGGCGGTACGTCAGATTGCCCGTATGGTGCCATTATCCAGCCCATCCCGAAGCGGACTGCGTTCTGTCGAGACCCAGTCTCAACCCGGACTTGATTTTCGTCTTGAGCATATCCCAGATCATCGTGGACAACTCACAGTCGAACCACTCGAGAAACATTTCACGCGTTAGCTCTTCCGGCCATAACTCTCGGGCGCGCATCCAGCCGTTGAGCTGCTCTATGAAGATCCACTCCCAAGTGTCTTCGACAAGGAGATCGAAGTCCTCCGGAATATCGATGCTCTCGACAAGGTAGATACTGGGATCTTCTCTCAATTGCCGAAGGTCCGCTCGTGGCGCGCCGTCGTCTACCGAGTTTGCCCAATCAATGTACGGCTGCTTTGGCCGAACGATCAGGCCGGCACGGTTGATGGTACGAGGGTATTGGCCAAGCAAGATAGATGACTCCTTCACGCGGCGGTGTGCTGGTCCACCGATTCTCGCGCTGCGTGAGAGCGTCCGTAACGCCCTGCCCAGTAAGCTGTCATACTGAGTCTCAGCAGCGTGGGAGGCAACATGAGCAAGCGCGGGCCTCCGCTCAGAATCCATCTTCCACGCGAGTTGCCTGGCAGAACGTCTCCCGCCCCCGGAGTCCGGAAGCGACAGCGCTCCCCGATCACCTAAACCACCCAAAACCTCAACTCCTACAGGCCACGCTCAGCCCGAGTCTGCGGCCATCAACCCGCCCCCGAGGCCCCACGGTGGCCTCCGCCCGAAGATCGGCCCGCTACTGGGCTGAGATGCCATCCTCTGGGAGCTGAGGTGCGGTGGGCCGACGCGGTGGGTGGTCCGGGCCAAGTCCGGCTTGCGTTAAGCAAGTTGACTGATGTGAAGCTCGTGCTCCCAGCCGACGACCAAGGGCTGGTGCCACGGGAGCGACGCGTCGCAGCAAACCGGCGGGCTCTCACCTCGTCTTCACCACGTGTCGCGCGCGACGACCTTCGTGCTCGCTATTCGGTCGTACGGCGTTCGTCGGCTGCCGACGAACAGCGAAACCACGTACCACGCGGCGAGTCCCATCGCGACCAGGAAACCGGCCATGTTCAGCACGGACGGCTCAGAAACAAACGGTTGCCCCGGAATCTGCCAGAGCGCGGTGTGCGCCAACTCCCACGGTGCGAACTTGACCGCCGACCGGAGCAGGCTGCGACCAAGCGAGAGTCGTTCGCCTGAGGCGGTCGTGACGCGGAGGCTCATCCGGCGTTTGCCGATCGTGGCCTGTCGGCGTGAGGATTCCGACAGTGCAAAGTACAGAATCACCGGCAGAGTGAGCACGCCGAGCGCCAGGGCCTGGCCAGCCAGTTTGGCCGGAACGCTGGTAGGGGGTGAAAAACCAAGTTGCAGCGCGGATCTGATCAGCAAGCTGACTACCGTCAGCACGCTGATGTACACGGCGATCACACCGAAGTCGATCAGGCTTGCGACAAGCCGCCGCCAGTCCGGAGCTGTGTCTTTCTGCGTCATCCTGTCCCGAGCAAAGCGTGCAGAATCTGACCTGCCCCCATCGATGATACCACTCGTTATGTTAGTCCTCTGTCGTTCCTGATGCTACTTACCACTACAGCGCAAAGTCACTTCCTACGCAAGTCCGTATGTGTGTCACATCGATACCCCGTTTTCGTAGTTTCTTGAGTGTTGTCTTGCGATGGCCGGCCTTGGCGGCGGCGTTGTGGTTCCGGGTGTAGCTGATGTTCCAT
>JAAEQG010001487.1 GCA_024231775.1 bacterium | reverse complement strand
CGAAGCCTCTGCAAATCAAGGCGTCGTAGAGGGTGCATGTGCGTTCTTGCAGGAAACCAAACATAGATGTTCGTGTTTGACCAGACTCCCAAGCCCCGGAGGGGCGTCAGCTGGTAGCCCATGGCGCGAGCCTTGCTGTTACCCACATCTTGCCGTCCCCGTCGTGGCGGATAGCTCGGCGCCTAGCAGAATGAGTTGGAATGCCTGCCAACCTCGCCACGCGCGCAGCCAGCCAAGGGGACCGTCGCCCTTGCGCCCGGGGTGACCACCGAGTTGACCGACGCCTCGCCAGAACGCTTCCACAGTCAGATCTGAGCCCGGCTTGCGCAGATAGCAGGCCATCACTTGCACCGCGTCCCGGCCGAAGACTTCCCTCGCCGGCGTCTTCGGCGAGTCCCGGGCCACATACTTCAGGTCAAGCAGGTGCACCGCCAGGACGCTCAGCAAGCCGATCAGTGGCTCCAGGCGATCCGTGTGCGTCAACTGGCGATCCTCAACACGGCACCCAGTCTTCTCGCACTTGTGAAACTCCTCGATCAACCATCGCAAGCTGTACCCATCAACTACGCCCTTCACTTCTTCGTACGTCCCGGCCGGCAGGGTCGTCAGCAGAATCCATTCAACCGGCCCCTCGTCCGTCGGCGGATCCGGCTCCCAAACCCGAACCACCTGACGCGGCATCGGTTCTCGATGACGCAACTCCGGCTCCATAGCCGACGGAAGAAACGTTACGGCACCTCCCGTAACCGCCAACGTCGCCTGACGCGTCGAACCGGTCGGGCACCGAACCGGTATCTCAAAACTACCGAGCGACGATAGCGAGCGAGCGTACGCAAACAGATGCCGATGACCGTCGTTCGGTTCAATCCGCCGATCCGTTCTGGCACGAATGAGGCAATCCACACCAAGTTCCCGAATCAGATCGTGCACGGCGAACGTGTCGCCGCCCCGATCCAACACGTGAACCCAACCCACGTCTTCCGTCGGTTGCCCCACCGCACGAATCGCCTCGATCCACCAATACGATTCGCGATCAGACAGCGGGCGTCTGCGACGCTCCTCACGCGTCTCACCCGGCGGACGCTCCTTCCGGAGATGATGCTGCTGGTACATCAGCCCCAACGGACGACGCGTTTGCGGATCCGCGGCCAACACGTTGTGCTGATGCAGCCCCTGGCAGCGTCCCGTCCCGACCGGACCCAAGCCTTCCGTCTTGGCATGACGCGTGTAATCCAACTCGGCCGTGTCTTGCAGCATATACACGACCGGCAGATCGTTTGCCCTCGCACGTGTCTGCTCAACATGGGGGCGACAGATCGCCTCGTGCGTTACCTCCGCCTGGGCGAACAGACGGTACGCCGCCTTCATGTCTGCCACACACTCCGTCTGCTGAGGAATGCTCCCACTGCTATTGCCCGCCATCTGGGCCCCCAACTTCACCAATCGCCGCGTCCGACGCACATCCCCCAACACCGCCTCACCGAACTGAGCCTCCGCCCACCCCGTACGCTCTGCATGCGACAGCTGGCCATCCATGCCCCACCTCCCTGCCTAGAACACCCGACGTGACCACCTG
>JAAEQG010001486.1 GCA_024231775.1 bacterium | reverse complement strand
TCTTCGCCATAGATCCGCTCACAACGACAACCGAACACAACGAACGTCCATGACCGATTCCGCCCCCTCATAGTAAACAACAATCACATCCCCGTCCGGCAGCGCTTCAACAAACGGCAGCCCATAACTCCAAACGCCCATCTCCGCCAGACAGTCACCCGTGGTTCCTGTTCTGGAAGAAGCTGCCGGAGCATCCGCCTCAAGCTCGTAGAGAACTACCTCCGTTTCAGGCAGAAACGGACCATCCACTCCCTCCGAAAGCCGAGCTCGAATCGACCGCGACTGAAATCGATCGACCCAGGCGATCACCACGCGACCGTCCGGCAGAATGGCCGGATGGGACGGCTGGTCCGCAAAACCAAGATCATCTGGAGCCGTCCATGTGCTTCCCTCATCGTTGCTGAACCGCCGCTGCACGTTGAGATAGCCGTTGGTCTCTCGATCATAGGTCCAGGTGAACGTCATCAGTTGACCGTCCGGGCAAACGCCGGCCCGCTGGTCCCAGTGGAAGATCCGTGCCGTCGGATCCTGGCAGACCGTGACCGGCGAGCCCCACGTCCGACCGCTGTCTTCCGAGTAGGCGTAGACAACACGCTGAAGCCACGGGGACGTGTCC
>JAAEQG010001485.1 GCA_024231775.1 bacterium | reverse complement strand
TTAGCGAGTTGATGATGTTCCTCCAGGGCCACGGCATCAGCACGGGGCTATCCCTCAAGATCCATCGGGCCTACGGCAACGACGCCCACCTGCTCGTACAGAAGAACCCCTATCGCCTGACCGAGATCGTGGGCGTGGGGTTTGCCAAGGCTGACCAGGTGGCGCGAGCGATGGGATTCGCCCGTGACGCCCCGGAACGTGTCCGGGCCGGGGTGATCCACACGCTGCTCGCCAGGTCGAAAGCGGGTGACGTGTACGTGCCCAGGGACGAGTTGATCGAGAGCGCATCCCTGCTGTTGGGGGTTTCCGCCAGTTTGGTCGAGGACGCGATCACTGCGCTACAGGAGACCAGGTCGAGGAAGAAAATCCACGTGGAGGACGTAGGCAGTGAAGCTGTCGTCTACCCGGCGGTATTTTACGACGCTGAGGTAGGCGTGACCGAACGACTGCGGATGCTGACGGTGACCGGCAGCCCGATCCGAGACCGGGCCATCGAGAACTGGAAATCGCTGCTGGCCCGGATCACGCGGGATGCCATCGTCGCGATCTCGCAGGAGCAACAGCGTGCCGTGCACACGGTGCTCACGCACAAGGCGTCGGTGCTCACCGGAGGGCCGGGCACGGGCAAGACGGTCACCGTCCGCGCCGTCATCGCAGCGTTGGAAGCACTGGACTGTCGCTACGCTCTGTGCGCCCCCACCGGGCGCGCGGCCAAGCGGCTCTCCGAGGTCACGGGACGTCAGGCCGAGACCGTTCACCGGCTACTGGGATACACACCAGAGGGAGGATTCCAACACGACGAAGCGGACCCCTTGCCTGTGGATTTCGTCGTCGTGGACGAAGCCTCGATGCTCGACCTGCAGCTGACGCGCAGTCTGCTCGATGCGGTGGATCTGTCCGCGCACGTGCTCCTCGTCGGCGACGTGAACCAACTCCCCTCTGTCGGCGCGGGCAACGTCCTGCGGGATATGATCTCGTCCGATTACGTCGCCGTCTCGAACCTGACGACGATCTTTCGCCAGGCTGCCGACAGTGGTATCGTCGTCAACGCGCATCGGATCAACCGGGGCGAGTTCCCGATCTGCAACAATGGGTTCGGGGATTTCTACTTTTTCACCGCCCAGGACCCGCAGGCAGCCATCGACCTGGTGGTGGACATCGTTCAGCATCGCATCCCCCGAAAGTTTGGCCTATCCCCGGACGAGATCC
Organism: bacterium; assembly: GCA_024231775.1. Lineage (GTDB taxonomy): Bacteria > Planctomycetota > Phycisphaerae > UBA1845 > UBA1845 > JAAEQG01. The sequence goes on along the minus strand of JAAEQG010001485.1, from coordinate 703 downwards.
AGGTGTTGGCGCCGATGTACCGGGGAGACTGTGGGATCACAGCTCTGAACGTGCACCTGCAGGAAGCGTTGAACCCGCCGTCGCGGGCCAAGGCGGAGCGCAAGCTGGCGAACTGTGTCTTTCGCGTGGGAGATCGCGTGATGCAGACGCGGAATGACTATGACAGGGGCGTGTTCAATGGCGACGTGGGACAGATCACGAACATTAACGCCATCACCAAAAAGTTGTTTGTCGAGATGTCCGGCCATCTCGTCTCCTACCTCTGGAACGAGGCGACCGAGCATCTGACTCACGCCTTTGCCATGTCGATCCACAAGAGCCAGGGCAGCGAGTATCCGGCGGTCGTTGCGCCGGTGATGAACCAGCATTACATGATGCTCCAGCGCAACCTGCTCTACACCGCCATCACGCGGGCCAAGCGCCTGGTCGTGCTGGTCGGAACGAGGCAGGCTATCGGGATCGCCGTGCACAATGACAAGATCGCACGGCGGCGCTCCGGATTGTCTATGCGTCTGGCAGCACTGTGAAATCGGTGGGGGATCCTCTCCCCCACCACGCACTTATTTTGTGATTATTGCTCTTTCATATTGAGGGCTGATCTTTCGTTGCTTGGAGCTATTTCGTTGACAGTTGCTATTCGATTGGCGGGTCAGAGGGATGACCTGCCACACACGCCCGGCGTCCAGGATGGGAGAGCCGGGAT
>JAAEQG010001484.1 GCA_024231775.1 bacterium | reverse complement strand
GGGGTGAGAGGAAGGTCGCCCGCCTAACCCAGCCAATCCCATACCAAGGGCCCGTTCCGGATATTCTGATAGCAGAAAGGCGGCGCCGTATTCTACAGACGTCAGCACCACGGCCGCCACTCCGCCACGGGTTTACACCCGAGGCTACCATATGCCGCCCTCCCGTTGATACTTCTTGCTTAAGCCGGCCCCTTAGTTGGCCTCGGTCTGAACCACCCTGCCGTTGAGTGGCTGGACCGGACGACGGTTACCATCGGGGAACTCTTCTCCGGAAAAGATGTGGATAAACGCATCGACCTCTTCCTGGGTGAGCTGCAACGGTGTTGCGTAGACATTCCAGGCGACACCTTCCGAGCATGGTGGTGTGGTCAAAGAGCCGGTGAAACGGTAGGTCCTGCCGCCCGGAATCAGGCTGTTCAGGTCGAAGCCTTCGACGTGGCCCACATCACCGGCGTGGGCCGGCAAAGCGCTGAAGATGTCGGCGAGTTCGCTGTGTCCCCCCTCCCCAATTTCGAAGAAGACACCAACCACCGCCAGGTTGCCCTCGCCATCGACGTGAACCATATGCATCTCGATCGGGAAGTCCTGTCCGTCCAGGAAAGTCTCGCTGCCGGTATGGAAGTGGAACTGCAGCAGCTCGTACTGATCGTCACCGATGGTCAGGGTTCCGTCTCCGGACGCGACGGACGCGACTACGGCATGGCCGTTATTGGAAGTATCGAGGTCAACGCCGGCCCCATAGGCAAAGGTCAGCTCCGGTAGCTCGGCCGCAACTGCACCACAGCTCGAGATGTCGATGGGGCTTTGGGCAAAACCATCCTTACACAGCGCGTTTTCCTCACCGAGGTATCCCCACTCGGCCGGGCTCATTCCGCAGCAGTATCCCCAGTGGGCATCATGACCACCACCGTCACCACACTGCCACCACGACGCCAACGTCAGGGGATCGCCCGATCCTTCATTGATCCGAGAAGCACCGACAATCACCGACCCTTCATCGACGAAGATCTGCAGCGCTGCGTAGGCAAACACGTCCGGACCACCCAACGCGGCAACGTCCTCCAGTACCGGCTCATTGGCACCAAGCTCGTAGACCTTGGTACCGACCACAGCGCCTAGCATGTCGAGCAGCTCAACCGTGGCGGTGGCGTCGTGGCCGGCCGCCTCGACCAGGTAGACATTGGTGCGATAATCGTCGTTGCGGGCCAGACCAACCACATGGGTGGTCGAGCCGGCTGCGATCGCCGACCCAACCGGGATGCCCTCGAAGCTCTGTCCGTACTCAAGGTCATCGCCGGTGTTGAGAACTGCGCCGTTAACCATTACATCGCCGTCAGCGTGGACTCGAATGGCACCGGCACCGGCCTCGATGCCGAAGTCCAACAGCACGTCGTCGAGCACCATGGTCTCTCCAGGTGCGATCGATCCGGCATCAAGGCTCAGTGGGTTCGGGTTGGCCTGGTCTCGCACCAGCCAGTCAAGTGTGACATGGACATCATCATGCCCTGGGTTCAGGATGTCGACTGCCGTATGCCAGATCGCTCCGTTTTTCCCCATGCCGCGCCTGGCTGCCGGGACGACAACCTCGGACCCGATGTTGACCGCAAGCGCGGGCTGCAGAAATCCTAAGAAAACCAAGCAGAGTACTATGAACAATGAAGACAACAAACGCATCTCAATCTCTCCCTTTATCTGTCCCTTTTGGGGTTGGTTAGTAGGTTGCGAAGATACAAACTGTCGATGAACCGAGCCGCGGCAGGAAGAGCTTCGAGCGAGCGGCCTTCGCACGCGAGCGTCCGAGCGTTCGAGCTGATATCTGCCACGGGAGAACTGCCATCCTCTCATCGCGGCGCGGAGAATACATGAACTCCGGATGCCAGTCAAACCTGGAAGGCGGCCCGGCGACCCGCGTCGCCGCGACTTGTTTTTTCGGGGTTACGAGGGCGTTATCAGCTCCGGGTTCAGAAGGACGTTGCCGGGCTCTGCCAGGGTGC
>JAAEQG010001483.1 GCA_024231775.1 bacterium | reverse complement strand
CCTGAAATCGCGGCCATGCCCTGGCCTCGGCTACACAACATTCCCCATGTCCTGGTCACTGGCACCAACGGGAAATCGACCGCCGTGCGGCTTCTGGCCGCCATGGCTGCCGCCGCGGGGCGGATCGCGGGGACATCCTCCACCGACTGGATCCGGATCGGGGAGGAGCTCATTGACGCTGGCGACTGGTCAGGACCGGGCGGTGCCCGCCAGGTGCTCCGCGACTCTCGGGTCGACCTCGCCCTTCTCGAGACCGCCCGGGGCGGCATGATCCGGCGCGGACTCGCCCTCGAGCGCACCCAGCTGGCGGTAATCCTGAACGTCGGTGCCGATCATCTCGGAGAGTGGGGAGCCCATTCCCTCGAGGATATCGCAGCCAGCAAGTTCATCGTAGCCAGCGTGGCCGATCACGTGCTTCTCAACGCCGACGACCAGCTCGTCGTAGAAACCGCCGATGCCCGGCTCGACGACTCCTGCCCTCGCAGCTACTTCGGCCTGGACCCCGAGGCCCCTGTCCTCGCCGAACACCTGGAATCGAAGCGACACGCCGCCTACTTGCGGGGCGACACGATGATGCTGCACCCAATTCCCGCCGCGGACAAGCCGCGCTGGGGTAGCGCCGGAACCGACGCCGAGATTTCGGTCCTTCCCGTCGCCGACGCACCCATGACGTTGGGCGGGGCAGCGCGTTACAACATAGCGAACGCGCTCGCCGCCATCGCTGCTGGCGATCTTTTGGGGCTACCGCTCGCGGCGATCCGTGAGGGCCTACGCCGCTTCGGTCACCAGAGCGCCGACAATCCGGGAAGGTTGAACCTCTTCGAGCTCTCAGGCGTTCAGGCCATCGTCGACTTCGCCCACAACAGCCACGGCCTCCTGGCCCTATTCGCCACTGCCAACGCCCTACCGGCGACCCGCCGCGCCGTGCTCCTTGGCCAGGCGGGAGACCGCGGCGACGAAGCCGTGCGGGAGATGACCCGACTGGTGTGGCAAGCCGGTCCTGACCTGGTGGTGATCAAGGAGCAGACAGAGCACTTAAGGGGCCGTCAGCTCGGTGAGATACCGGCGATCATCGAAGCCGAGCTGCGTGCCGCCGGAGCTGGGGATGGTGCATTCTGTCATGCCCCGGACGAGTTAAGCGCAGTCCGTACCGCCCTCGAGTGGGCGCGACCGGGCGACCTGTTACTACTGCTCAGCCACGACTTCCGCGACCAGGTACTGGACCTGGTGACCCGTTTACGCGACAGCGGCTGGCAACCCGGAATCACGCTTCCCGACTGACGCCCCGAGACCGCCTGAGGCAGTTCGGGAAGGCGGCTATCCGCTGAGGAGCGCCGGCACACCGGGGCCTGGAGGCCACAGAAATCGGCCTGACACCCGACGCCCGTGGCCGCACCTCGGTGGAGATTCTACGCGCTCCAACACCCTCGGCGTCTCGGTGACGCCTGCGATGAGGCTAAATGGTGCGGTAACGGGAGAATTCCCATTTTTCCGGTCTTGCGGCCAGGCGCGCCACAAGCCGTAGCGCCATGGAATAAAGGGAGAACCAAACGCTCTCCTCGGCGGGGAGTAAATCCCCGCCCTACAATTCATCGCGCGCTCAGCCGCTCAGCCGGGGCGCGGCGGTGCCATCCTCGACCGGGTAGCACCGGTAACGGACCGCTGGGCAGGGCTAAGCCTTTGTAGGGCGGGAGTTTACCTCCCGCCGAGAAGCGCGCAAGGATTCCCAACGAGATTCCATGGCTCGAAGGCTGGGGAGCGCCTCGTTTGATCGACGAGCTACGTTGTGGGGCAGGCATCCTGCCTGCCGGGCGGGGGTGAGAGGGTGTCGGGCATCGGATGTCGGGCGTCGTAACAGAGGCCCGGCTGTCATCAAGGCCGCTCGCGGTTCCAACGGAGCACCCGGAGGGGCATCCTCGGCAGAGTGAGAACCGAGCTCATCGTCCCCTTCCCAGGGTCTTCCGAAGCCATGCGGCCCGAATGCTGACGAACGGTGGGAGCGGGTTTTTGGCCAGCAGGGCGTTGGCCCGCTCTTCGCGCTCCGCTCTGGTAGCTGTGGTCCCTGGGAAGTCACGCTCCAAACGGGTTCGTTCACTGTCGATTGCGGCCGCCCGGGCTGCAACCAGCGCGGGATGGCTCAGGTTCAGGATGGTTCTCCTGGTTCCCGAACCCTCGGGCTGGTCCTCAATGGCAAGCCGCAGGGCGTTCCGGGTGGCATCGTCAATGACCACGTCCCTGCGCACGTACATGTCACCCCGGCTGGTAAAACCCAGCCGGTTTTCGTAAGCGAAATCCACCGGCCACGGCAGGTCCGGATCGTCCTTGTCCCACTTGAGCGGTCTTGCGCCCTTCGCGTCATCGCAAGTCTCGGCCGTCGGGCAGGAAAGGTAGAGGTTCTTCCAGTGAAGAGCGAGGTCATTTTCCTGGCTGAGGGGCCGCCAGTGGTCTATCCGTGGCGCCGGATGCTCTTCGCTGATGCGGAGCTCGCAGTACGCGCAGATAGATCGTTGCTCGCGGTACATGACCTCCCGGAGTTTGCCTTTGTCCAAACGATCGAACTCCCCCCGAGCAAACGACCCCCTGTCAGTCGCGGCAGGAAGGGCGGCCAGATACTCTCGCTCCGCGTCAAGGAAGCTACGAGGTTCCTGGTTATCTGGGGACACGTTGGTCGGCGGCCAGGGTTTTGAGAACCGTCGCATCCTACGCCTCCCAGTCCATCAACGCCCGGGCCCGGATCAGCGCGGGGTCGAGGTCTCCCCAGCGGGCGAGAAGCACCTCATAGAGCCGCTTGGCCGCCTCCCAGCTGCCCTGGTCGATGAGGTCGTGCAGCTCGCGCAGAGCTCGGGTACCTTCCGCATCTCGGTCGTCCGTGCTCATCAGCTCGCGTAGGATGGCATTACTGTCGCGCCCCTCGACGAGCACGCTGTGCTCGGGTAGGCGCCAGCTGAGGAGGCGCCGCACCTGACGATTTTTGGCACTGCTTAGCACCTGTGGAGAGTGGGTGGTAACTACGAACTGAAGCTTCGGGAAAGCCTTGAGCAAGCCATCAAGCACCACGCGCTGCCAACGGGGATGGAGGTGGAGGTCGATCTCGTCGACGAGTACGATCCCCTCGACAAGTTCGGGAGCCTGATTGCCGTCGACTTGGTTGAGCATCACGGCGCGCCGAGCAATATCGCCGACAAGCGCCAGGAAGACGTGAAAGCCATCCGAAAGCTCCGACCAAGTCGCGATGTGCCCGTCCTCGAATCTGACAATCGGGCAGTCTTGAACCGGGTCGAACCAGGCCTCTGCAAGGTCAGGCGTTGCTCGGACCATAGCGGCCATCACCGCCGCATCGAGGCGCCGCTCAGGCTCATCACGTCGTTGACGGACAACGTCCCCGAGGATCTCCGTGCGCAGCCAGTCGAGCAGGGGCGCATCGGAAATGTCAGGATCAAGTGATGCAGCGTAGCCATCCCAGCGATCCTGGGAGGAGCCTTGCCGTACCCCCTGCGCGGGCTTCAAGCGATCCGTCCCGTACCAGGCGAACAGAGGCCAGGGCTCGCCAGGTACGCGGATGGCTTCGATAGCATCGAAGACCTCGCTGGTGCGGTTGGTCCTGCGGCCGGATGCCGGGTTGACAGCAACGCTCCACTGAGCCTCCCCCTGGTTGGCGACGGCTGACCAAACGATTCGGCAGGGACCTGCGGGCTCGCGCTGCCCGCGGTCGCCTATCAAGACCTTTCGGGTGTCGCGAAGCGCGTCGAGCTTAAGCCTCTTTGGGCTCCGGGGTTGAAAAACGGCGAGGCCCATGGCGAGGCCGTTCAGCAAGGCTGTCTTGCCGCCTCCGTTCTCGGCAAACAAGACCGTGAGGTCATCTTCCAAGCGCAATTCCAGGCGATCGAAGCAGCGGAAGTTCTCAAGATGAAGGCTTTGGAATCGGAACATATTTTACCTTCCCTGGGTGCCGGTTAAACCGGCAACATAGCTGCCAAGCTGAGCCGCGGACGCCCGGTCTCGCGGCTGCCAAAACGGACGTTGAGGGCCTCGCTCCCCCTCGGTCAGGGCCTGCTGCACCTGTTCGACCCACTCCAAACGCGGTGAGGACGGGTACTCTGGAAACCTCTCGAGATACCGGTCCAGCTCGACCAAGAGATTTGCGTCACCCGCACCTGGCACCGCGGAACCGACCGGGGAGGGCAGGCTGAGCCACCTGGCCGGCATGCCATCAGGCAGCGGCACCACCCGAACCCAGGCATGCTCACCAGCGGCGTGT
>JAAEQG010001482.1 GCA_024231775.1 bacterium | reverse complement strand
GGCCTGGAGATCGACTCGGCAACGACTCTGCGCTTCGCGCCCGGCGCCGTGCTCTATGCGACGGGTCCAGTCGGCATGAACGGCGACCCCCAGAGTCCTATCGTGCTGGAACCGCAGGGCAAGACTTGGGGCGGGGTGGTCGTGTCCGCAGCTGCCGAGGTTTCTGAGTGGGAGAGCGTCGTGGTCAAGGGCACGTCTCCAATTCAGCGTGGGGGTTGGATGCTAACCGGAGGGGTGACTTTCTACCGGTGCGATGCCCACCTTGCCCGGGTGACCTTCCTGGACAACACGTCCGAAGACGCGCTCAACATCATTCACGGCGTGGTGGAACTCGAGGACTGCGTTTTCGAGAACTGCGCTGCGGATGCGTTCGACGGTGACTACGTGACCGGAGCCGTGAAGCGCTGCCGGTTCGCTGACGTAGGAGGGGATGCCGTGGACGTCAGCGGCAGCCGACTGCGCATCCTGGATCTGAGGGCAGAGCGAGTTGTCGACAAGGTCATCTCCTCTGGCGAAAGGAGCGTGGTCACCGCATCGCGTGTGACCATTGACCAAGCCGGCATCGCCATCGCCAGCAAGGACTCATCCTCGGTGGAGCTTGCCGACTCGATGATCCGCCACGCCCGGATCGGTCTTGCAGCCTACGTCAAGAAACCCGTACACGGACCGGCGAGTGTCGTTGCGCGTAACGTCCAGTTTGCGGACACGATGCAGACCGTGCTCGCCCAGACGGGTTCCTCAGTGCAGTTGAATGGCATTGCCCAGGACGCTACTGAGCTGGACGTCGCCACACTGTACGCTCGGCGGACTGCGGAGAACTAGCCGCGTGGACGAAGGCACCCTACTTGTAGCTGACGAGACCGACAGCGCAACCGGCACGGGCTGTTCTGTAGAGACCAAGCCGTGCGTTCCGGTCCGACCTTCGCCCCGGACGGCGGTTTCCCGTATGCTCGGTGACTCGGTGGTGGGGGGTACTGGCGGTGAGCGCTACGAACTCAAGCTCGTGGTTCGCCGTGATCGTCTTGCCACCGTGCGGGCCTGGCTTCGCCTTCATCCCGCGGCGTTTTCCAAGGCGTATCCGCCGCGAGAGGTCAACAGTATCTACTTCGATACCCCGGAGCTGCACAGTGCTAATGACAATCTGGCGGGCGTGTCTTCGCGCTGCAAACTCAGGCTGAGGTGGTACGGCGAGCGGTGCCCGTCCGCTCCGCCAACGATGGAGTTGAAGCTCAAGCGGGGTGGACTGGGAGACAAGCGGCAGCATGTGCTCGCCGCACCCGTCCAGCTTGAACACACTACATGGTCCGCCGTGCTTGGTCAGCTCCGCCGCCAGCTTCCGGGCGGGTGGCGTGTCCGGTTGGACGAACGATGCTGTCCGACGGTGCTGATATGCTATCGGCGGATGTACTACTCTTCGGCGGACCGTACGGTCCGGGTCACCGTGGACCGGGATCTGGCTGTCTTTGACCAGTTCCGCTCCACAATCCCGAACTTGCACCGGGCCACTCCGGTGGCGGACCGGATCATCATCGAGGTTAAGGCCGGCGCAGCCCATTACGGCCATCTTGCGGAGGTCGCCTCGAGTTTCCCCGCACGGATCGAGCGATCCTCGAAGTACGTCAGCGCGGCGCTGGCGGCGTTGGCGGGCTAGCCGTTGCCCCCGGCATCCTATGTGCGAATCGCAACGGACGAACTCGGCAGGTGTGGGAACGCCGTCCGCCACTTGTCGAGCAGCTTATTGGCCAGCCGGGTCTGTCCGGAGTCCGCCTGAGGCTGTTGTGCCTCCACCGCCTCCGCCACGTTGTCCAATTCACTCTCCAGGGTTCTCACCATCGGATCACCGGCGATTTCCAGGGCATACTCCATCGCCTTAAGCGGAGTCGTGATCGCCAGGCGAGTAAGCACCAAGCCGACCAATGGAGTTAGGTGCTGGAACGCCAGGGGCGACTTGCGTACCAGATCGACCAGCGCAGGCCACTCCTGGACCAGCTCCTGTTGCCCAGCCGTGGACCAGATGCGCTGCAAGCGCATGCGGATCGTGCTGAGCAGGTCGGCTAGCAGGCGGTTCTCCAGCCCGTCCGCAGTTCCTTGGGTAACTCGGCGCAGGGCCAGGACCAGGAGCTCTGCCGCTCCGGATACTGATGCGCGGCTGGTTTCGTTTCGCAGGGCGGCGACCCGCTCCAGAGCTTCCGGCGAGCAATCTTCAAACGCTTCGCCAGTGAATCTGGCCAGCTCCACGTGGGCGGATTCGTTCCAGTACTCCGTCACCATCCGGCTCCATTCACCCAGTTCAAGCGGAGGTGGTGGCGTATGGGCTTGCGGGTGGACCAGGGCGAGCGGGTGGCCGCGGATGATTCGTTCTATCCCCCGGGTGTCACCACTTACGGCCGTCAGTGTAAACGCCCGACCGATCGAGAAAGTCAGACCGCTGGCGAACGACACGCTCTCGCGCACAGAGTTCGGAAGCCCCAGCAGCACAGCTTCAATAAGTACCAGAGGATCGTCGGTACCCGCCAGAATCACGCGCCGCTCCGCTAGCGCCGCTTGGAGCATGAAGATCAGCCAGTCACGGCCCACCCGGTCAAGGGCTTCGAGAGTCTCGTCGGAGCGACAGCGTGCGTCGGGGGCTAGGTGAACCACCGGAAGTGTTTTGGCGGGTTCGAGGTCGGGCGTCGCCAACCCGCTCTGCTCCAGGGCTCTGAGTACGTTGAGTGGATTGCCCGCGAACTTGTCGAAGGACGATCGGTCCAACACGGCGGCACGGGTGTAGATGCGCAGCCCTCCCCGACCGGACTGCTCTTGCCCGGCAGCGCAGGACAGCGCGGCGCATAAGCGTCCGCCCGGCAGCGGGTAGAAGGCCACCGCCGAGCCGTTATCCGCGTTGCACAGCCCACCATGTGACGGGCTGCGCTTGGTGATCTCGGTCTTTTCCTCCGGCGTTAGCCCGGGGCTGGAGGCGATCAGCCGATAGCCCTGCCCCATGGCGGTACGCACGGAAGTGAAGATCGCCTGTTCACAGGGCACGGATGCATGGGGCGTGCCTGCGCCGGTCGGGCTTACTCCAGGCAACTGAGGATCCATTCAAACGGCTCCAATATACCGCGCGGTGCGCCGTGCAGAGGAATCGGGACGACGTTTCCGTCGTCGTCACTGCTGAACCCCAGCGCCCCGATGATGCTGGTGGCGAAGAACTCGACATTGGCGAAACGACTCTCGCAGATGTTCCACACTCGATTGAGATTCGTTTGGGCAAACCCGCGCGGGTTCTCAAAGGACTGTGGGCAATAGTCTGCCTTGCAGAGCACCACCGCCACAGGATTGTAGATCCGCTGCCCTCGTTTCTGGGCGAACATCTGGTCGAGATAGGTCATCAGCTTGAGACCGAACAGGTCCGGATGAGAGGAGCCCAACGCGGCTGCGGCGGCATCGACAAGTACCAGGCAGCCGGCGGTTTTGCTCAGCAAGCTGCGGATGACCGCGTGCGTCTTGGGCGACTCGACCTCGGCGGCCAGCGCTTCGCCCGCCATGTCCGGCATCACCAAGTCGAACCAGGCGGCGTTCTTCGCCCGGCGGGCCACCTGGTAGTAGGCCCAGTGCCATTGATCGGCCTCATTGGGAGTCTTCGGCGGAAACACCCGTTGCTGGAGGCTACCGATTACCGTTTGCTGGAGGTTGACCGAATAGGCTCCTTTGGGAACCGCCTCGAAGTCGCCGGCACGCTTGGAGAGCATGTCCAGTAGGAATCCCAGGTAGACCGTCTTGCCCACGTTGCTGTCGCCAATCACGCTGATGATGCAGGGTTCACGATCCTGGCGGATGGCATCGTGAATGAGCGCCATCGGCGCATAGCAGTGGGCACAGAGTACCGCCGCGTCTGGGTTCTCGCGCTCGCAGATCAGGCAGTAGGCCGATTCAGTTGCCGTCTCGGGTGCAGTGCTCACGTCACATCTCTCCACCACACGTTACGTCAGGACTCTGGCAAATCGAGGGCACAGCGGAATCCGGTGTGGTGTGTGCGTCCCATGGCGATCTGCCCCGTGCGAAACAGGCTGTTCGCCTGCGATTCAAAGTAGGTGTCGAAGGCTGCGCCGCGCACGCTGCGCATGGGCATCTCGCCCAAAACTGGATTGCCGGAGAAATCGGTGATCTCGAACTCCGATGCGGTCCACTCCCACACATTGCCGATCAATTGGAGCACGCCGTTGGGGGCCGCACCCTTGGGATACTCATGCACGGCCACTGTTCCGCCTTTGCGCGATGCCCAGACGTTGCAGCGGGTCTGGTCCATGGCGTCGCCCCAGGGAAACCGCCGCAGGATGTTGGCTTCGCTCTTGAGGTGCCAACTGGCGGCCATCTGCCACTCCGCTTCGGTGGGCAGGCGCTGGCCTGCCCACCGAGCGAACGCCTGGGCTTCATACACGCTCACCCCCACCACCGGATGACTGGCGAGACGCTGGTCGTGCCTCCCGCCTCTCCAGAACCGAGGTCCGGGTTCGCCGGTCAGATCCTGCATCTCGATCAGGTGTGGCCAGATCTCCCGAGGCCAGATCTCCAGTTCGTCGTAGCAGCCGGCGTCGACGAAGCGCTGGAACCGTTCGTTCGAGACTGTGCAAATGTCCAATAGGAAGGGTTTGATGTGCTCGTCGCGTTCCTCCGCCCCCACGCTGTCGTCCAGCGAACTGGGGAGGGCGACAATCCCCTCGGGTACGAGGGCGAGATGCCCATCCAGCTTCTCGCGTGCTGTGGTGACGATGGCGTCCGCCGCCGGATGCGTCTTCCAGCGCTCAGCCTGAGTGACAATGACAGCGTACCGTTGCTGCTGCCAAAGCTGCTTCAGGGGGTCATCCTCCAGCGCCTCATGTGCAGCGGGTACGTACTCCTCGCGCGCCGTTCGATCGCGCTGCATGACTGGATCGTCCGACGCCAGGGAGGTCGCGCTGGTCGGCCGCTTTCTGAAGAGGTGTCGTATCGTCATCTGTCTACCTAGTTCTCCGACGAGCCCGGTCTTGGTGCACTGGTTCGGGGACCGATGCGCAAATCCCGACCGCGCCTACATTCCGCCCATCGCTCGGCGCTTGGCATCGCGACGTAGTTTGCGCATCCGCTCCGCCGCCGACGTCACCGCTGGAGGGGCGGGCTCGGCGGGCGCTTCCGGCGCTTTTGGGTCCTCGACCGACATCGCCGGCTCGTCCGCCGGCGCGGTTGAATCTTCCTCGGCGATCGACTCCGGGAGGGCTCCCAGTTGCCTCATGAGCTCCTGACGCTGCTGGGCGACTTCATGGCGCTCGCGCTCCAACTGGGCCTGAAGCGTTGCCATGCCCTCGCGGATGGAGTCAGCCTCCTTCAGTTTGGCTTCTGCTTCCTGCGTCGCGCCCTGGACGGCGGCTTCACGCTGTTGCAGCGTACGGGTTTGCTCCCCGACGGAATCCTCGAGCTCCTCCAGTTCGCTTGTACGCTTCCGCAGAGCCTCATCTGCGTTTGCGAGGTCCGCCTCTTGGCGCTCGATGGATTCGCGAGATTGGCTTAACGCTGTCTGCATGCTCTCCAGATCCTGGCGAGCGGACTCAACCTGTTGTCGTTCCCGCACCGTGTCTGTCTGGTGGTCTTCCAGCGTGGCGGCCAGCTCCGTGAGTCGGACTTGCTCAGTCTCCAGTTCGCTCTCGGTGCGCTGAAGCTCACCACGATCGTGCTGCACCGCACTGCGGAGGTCAGCCATCCGCTGCTCATCGGCAGCAAGCTTCGCGGCGGTTGCTTCCAGCTCCTCGCCTCGGGTGCTCAGGGCGGTCTCCTGCTCCACACAAGTCGCCGCGCTCGCTTCGACGGATCGTTGCAGGTCGGCCAGCTGGCGCTGGCGCTCGGCGAGCTCTGTTCTGGACTGCTCGGTCGCTTCTTGCGCTGCGCTCACCTCGAGATGTTGAGCCTCTAGCTCGCACTCCCGGTCGGCAAGGCGCTGGTGTTCGGTGGCGACGGTCTCTTCACGTTCTCCCAAGACGTTGCGGGCGTTATTCTGCTCTTGGTGCCAGGCGGCGCGCTCGGTTTCAAGCCGGGCATGATCGGAACTCAAAGTGGTTCGCTCATCTGATAGCTCGGCGCGCAGGGCTTCCAACTCCGTGCCACGGGCGCGGAGCAGATCCTGGACGCGCCGGATCGATGCCAGCGCGTCACCGCCCGCACGTTGCAGTCCCGCCGTATCAGGCGGTTGGGCAGGCAGTGATCCGGTCTCAGTGGATGCGGCCATACGCATGTTTCCTGGACCGCACTCGCTCGCAGGAGTGATGCCCGAGCCGATCTCCCCGTATTTGGACCCACCGCCCCCGAAGCGCGAAGGCGCTGTCGGTCCGAGTCTACGATAGACTTCGGTGATAATCCCCAGCGACTTTCAATCACCTGCGGGCTCGGTTCGATAACCCACTCCGTGCGGATGCGCACAGGCACAAACGTCCGATACTCATCGACCGGTAGGCTCCTGCGGTGGCGGTCTGCCTCGCTGAGGATTGAATTGTAGACTCTCAGGTGACCTCGCGGTACGCGCTGCCGAGTGCGGACGCGCAGGGGGGGAACACTTGGATCAGGGGGGACAGCGATGGCGCCGCGATCTCGTGATGATCGCTCCGCCGCGAATGCAGCGGCGGAGTGCCAGACCAATACGGCCGCTCCGAACGATCAGGGTGACCGCGAACTCACCGATGCGCTTGCAGACGCCGAGGCCAAGATTCAGACCGTCTGCGAAGTGCTCACCCATTCCTTCGAGGGGGCGAGTCAATGGGAAGGTCTCCTGGGGGAGACGAGTTCGCGGCTAGACGCGCGGCAGGCCGATCTCGACCGGCTCACCATCGATACCGACCAACAGACCACGGAGTTGGCCGCCGGACAGCGCGATCTTCAGGCCGCCCGGGATGAGCTCCGGTTGAAACAAGCGGAGCTTGAATCCCGCGATCAGGCCTGCGCAGCCAGTGAAGCCGCCCTGGTTCAGCAGCGCCAGCAGTTGGATCAAGAACTAGAGGCGCTTGACGCCGGCCGTAAGAGCCAACTTGAGGACCAGGCCCGGAGCCGGCAGGATCTGGAGGATGAGCGGGCGCAGCTGCAGCGCGAGCGCGCTGATTTGGAGGCTGCCCGGGCTGAGTGCAAGTCGAGCGATGAGCAATGCGAGAAAAGTGCGGCGGAATTGGTGGACACTCAGGCTCGCGTGGAGAAGCAAAGGGCTGAGCTGGAGGCGCGCGAGTCAGAGCTCTGCAGTCAGACCGAGGATCTGCACTCTCGGGAGGCGCAGCTACAAGGTCGCCTCGCCGACATCGAGAGCCAGGGCAAAGACTTGGCCCGACGGGGCGATGACCTGACCCTGATTGAGGAACGCCTGGACGGGCAGCTTGAGGACCTGGACCAACATCGCCGCAGTGTTGAAGAAGCGCGGCGGGAAGTCCAGGCCCGGGAGAACGCGGCTACGGAGCGTGAGCACCTGCTGGAAGCTCGCCACGTTTCACTCGAAGAGGATGCCAGGAAGCTCGCGGCAGAGAACGAGGTTCTCCAGAAAGACCGCGAGGCGCTGTCGCGCTGTTCCGAGCATGGGGACGAACGCGAATGCCGGATCGCAAATCAGACCGCGGAGCTGGAGGCCCGAGCCCAGGCCCTGGACGAGCTCAAGCAGCAATTGGCTTCTCGTAGCGCCGAAGGCGAGCAACTGAGGGCCAGGCTTGAAGAACAGCGTGCTGATGCGGAGCGAGCTGCCCAAGAGCAGCGGGAAAAGCAAGAGGCGCTCGATCAGCAGCTTGCCCGGGCGACCGCCGCCCGTAGCGATATCGAGCAGCGCGAAGCTGAGGTGGCTCAGGCTGACCGGCGCGCCCGCGAATTCGCCCAAGAGCTCGAGCAGCGGGAGCGGGCTCTCGATACCCAGCGTCAGACTCACGAGGCGGACCTTGCGGAGTTGAACGCGCTTCGTCAGGAACTCGAAAAGCGTACGGTCGATTTGCAGAGCGGTCTCACCGGGCAGCAGGCAGAGCTTGCGGAGCTGAATGAGCGGCTGGCGGCGTCGGAGCGAGATCTTGCGACGCGAGAAACCGCCGTAGCGGAGGCCGAGCAGCGCCAAGCGGCGGATGCGGAGAGTCACTCCGCGAGACAAGTTGAGCTGGAGGATCGCCAGGGGCAAGTTGCGGAGGACTGCGCTCGCCTGGAAGAGGCCCGACGCAAGCTGGAGTCCGAACAGTCCTCCTTCGCTGCCCGGTTTGGTGCTCAGGAGGCAGAGTTCCAGGAGCGGGCAGCTAGGCTCGACACCGGGCTTGCGGAGCTGGATCAACAGCGCTCGGCGGCCGTCGAAGAAGTTCAGAGTCTGCAAGATCGCGCCCTGGCTTTGGAGGCAGGGCAGGCTGCTTTGGAGCAGTCCCGGGCTGACCTGCAGGAGCGCGAGGCAGAGCAGAACCACATGCGGAGCACCCTCGCCGCCCAACTCAGGCAATGCGAACAGGCCCAGCAGGATCTGGCACGCGGCGAACAGGAGGTGGAAGACCTGCAGGCTGAGCTGATCACCCGGGAGGAGAAGCTCGGCGCTGGGGAGGCACTCCTTGTCGAAGCCCAACGGGAGCGCAGGGGGCTGGAGGAACAGCACCGAAAGAGGGTTGCCCAGCAGGAGATCGCCGTCGAGGAGGCGAACCAGGTGGCGGTTGGGCTGGAGCAGCGCGAAGCCGCTCTCCGCGACGAGCGTGAGCAACTGGAATCCCAAGCCAGTCAACTCGAAGCTGTTCGTCAGACCTGGGAGCTGGAACGCCACGAGCAGGGGGCGGGGTTCAAGAAGCAGTATGAGCAGCTCGAACAGGACCGCCAGGCTTGTGAATCGGATCGGTCCGCGCTGCGGAAGGAGGCCGACGAGCTTCACCAGCGTGAAGCCGTGCTTGAGGCTCGTGCGGCGGCAGGTGAACAAGAGTCTGGCGAGGTGGACGTTGCTCGGCGTCAGGTGGAACAGGCCGAGCAAGACCTCCAGAAGAGAGCTGCTGAGCTCGCCAAACTTCAGGACCAATTCGATCGACGGCAAGAACAGGATCTGCAGGTGCTGGACACGCGCACCCGAGAATTGGATGAGCTTCGGGAGGTGAACGCAGCTCAGGAAGCGGATCTTGAGGCTGAGAAACGTGCGTCAGCCGAGCAGCAGCGCCAACTCAAAGACCAGAGGTGCGAACTTGACGCACATGCTGGTGAACTTGAACAGTCGAAGCTTGAACTCGCCAAACAGCAGGCGGGGCTGAAAGACCTGCATGGACGTCTTGAGGAGGAGCGGAATGCTCTCCGCCGCCAGCGGGAGGAGATCCTCACCGCCAAGGGTCAGGCAGACGCGGACGGTGCTGAGGCCTCGGCTTCACGTGCCGAGCTCGAGTCCAAGGCGTCCGCCTTGGCTGAACGTGAGCGCGAGCTGGAGAAGCGCGCCGCTGCCCTCGACAGCGGTGGCCGGCAGATGGCCGAGCAGCAGCGCCAACTCAAGGACCAGCGGTGCGAGTTTGAACAGACGAAGCTTGAACTGGCCGAACAACAGACGGCGTTGAACGATCTGCAGGGACGTCTTGCAGAGGAGCAGGAGGCGCTTCGTCGCCAGCGGGAGGAGATCCTCACCGCCAAGAGTCAGGCAGAAGCGGACGGCACTGAGGCTTCGGCTTCACGTGCCGAGCTCGAGTCCGAGGCGTCAGCTTTGGCTGAACGTGAGCGCGAGCTCGCTGCGGGCTTAGAGCAGGTCGATACGGCGAACCGAGTAGCCGCGGAAGCAGAGAAAACGCTGGGCATCCGTGAGCAGAAGCTCGATCAAGCCGAAGCAGAGCTGCAGGCCCGAGAGGGTCAGATCGCCGAGCAGCAGCGGAGCGTGCAAGACCTCGAGCAAGACCTTGATCGGCGCATCGGTGATGTCGAGGGTCAGGAGCGCGAGCGCGCCACCGACGCCGAGGAGAGTTCCGCGCGCGCAGAAGAGCTGCGCAGTGAGTTGGAGGCGCTCAACCAGAAGCTGACCGAGCGCGAGGTGGAACTCCACCACGCTAATGAAGCCATAGAGAGTTTCGGCAGGGAAACGGCCGGTGGCGCGGAGGATGCGCGCGTCGATGCCGAGTCGTCCGGTCCGGAGAGTGATCCGCCGGTCTCGAATGATGCCTCCGGTGAGGATTCGCTGGCGAGCGCCGGCGAGGTGAAGAAAGTGGTCATGCTACCTCCGCGGGCTCCCGGGCAGGGCAACGCACGGATGCCCAGCAAGAAGCAGGCAGCTCCGCAAGCCACCAAGCTGGCGGAACCATCGGATCTTGGGAAGGACAGTCAGCAGGAGGCCCCTGATCGGCCAGATGACCAGATGCCGGAGACGCCGCCCGGACCTGACCCTGATGAGGCCCTCCTCGATTCATTGGATTCTGAGACTCTGGCGAAGGTCAAAATGCTCCGTCGCCTGAGCGGTGCGGGCCGCCCGCTTGTCGAACTGATCGAGCAGGCCTGCAGTGAGACCCATGAGGAGCCCTCAGAGTGTCCCACCAAGAAGCGGCGGTGGTTCGGACGATAACGCTCCGACCAGCGTGGCCGACGCCTCTCTGCGTCCGATAGCCACGCGGGCTTCTCATCAACCGGACGCCAGTACACGCCGATATCCCGATGAGGAATGACCCCAGAATGCTGCGTGCGTCGCCGCGGCGGAGCAACTGAGTCACCGGGAAGTCGGTGGGCGACCTCTGGCATTATCAGGAAGCGCGTATGAGACCACACAGAGACGGCAAACGACCGACCTTCTCCGTGAAGATCAAGAAACAGCCCATCAGGCCGGCGCTCAAGATCGGGATGATGCTCCCGGTGCTGGTGATACTGGGTGGCGCGGTCTTCATCCAGGTTCGCCCCCACTTCGTCGAAGCCGCCCCGGACAGTGTTCGCCTCTTCAGGGAGGCCGAAGAGGTTGCTAAGTACGGGGACACCCGCGGGGCGATTGCCCGGTTGGATCAGGTCATCGTCCTGAAGCCCGACCATGCCGAAGCGTATGCGCGGCGCGGTGATCTTCGCCTGCTATCCGAAGACCTGGGCGGAGCGGTGACCGACTACACGGTGGCCATTGAAGCTGCCCCGGAGGAGGCTGAGTTATACCGCAAGCGTGCGGACGCTTACTCCAAGAGCGGACAATCCGGCTTGGCTTTGGCAGACTACGAATCCGCCGCTCGCTGGGCCCCGCGGGATGCGCAGGTCTTGTCCCTGCTCGGTGACGCCAGGCTCGGCGCGGGCGACCCAACTGGTGCGATTGACGCCTTCGGTGCGGCGATCAACCTCCGGCCCGATCAGGCGCCGTACTTCTTGGGCCGGGGAAAAGCTCGGTACGCATTGGGTGATTATTCTGCAACCATCGCCGATCTGGATGAGGTGATTCGGCTGGATCCGCCGAACGCCGAGGCGTTCAAGTACCGCGCCCAAGCCCGTCAGCAGATGGCGGACTACGCCGGAGCCATCACCGATTTTACGCGAGCCATCCGGCTGGATCCGATGGATATCGAGTTGCACAACAGTCGCGGGGTCGCCCGTAAGCTCAGGGGCGATCTCTCCGGGGCTATCTCCGATTTTGGCAAGGCCATCAAGCTGGGCGCAGACAGCCCGCGGGCCCGTTCCTACCGGGCCGATGCCAAGCGGGCCAAGGGTGATCTGGCGGGTGCCATCGCGGATTACACCGCCGCGATTCGCCTGAACCCCGACGACGCCGACGCCTACTTTGCACGAGGACGTGCTCGGGAGGAGACCGGCCAACTCTCTGCGGCCATCGCCGATTTCAACAAGGTGATTGCAGCTCGCACCGACGATGCGGACGCTTATTGTGGTCGGGCGGACGTCAAGGAAGCCACCGGAGACCTTTCCGGAGCGATTGCGGACTTCAACCAGGTCATACGGCTCAGACCGGACCACCCCTACGCCTATTGTGGACGCGGAGACGCTAAGGCTGAAGGGGGCGATTACTCCGGAGCTATCTCCGACTACAACAAGGCGATCAAACTCAAAGGCGACTACGGATATGCCTACTATGGCCGTGGGCAGGCCCGGGCCTTGCTTGGCGAATTCGACTCCGCGATCTCGGACTTCCGCTGGATCGTAGACCACTCTACCGATCCGAAGCTGGTGCGCACCGCCGGCGAGCTGCTCAAGCTCATCCACGTGGAGCGGAGCTGAAGACGCGGATCATACGGCGTGGTCAACAGGTCCACCGTTCTCATCATTCTCACGGACCACTATCCCGAGCAATAGCGGTGCAGGTCGATCGGTAGCCTGTTCCTCAGCGCCGCGTCCGGGCAGCGCTGCTGGGAAGCGAGGTGGTACTGAGGTATGATGCGTTGAGGACCCGAACGAGGACTGATCCGTTTGTCCGGAAGGAAAGCAAGCCGCTTCCTGAGAGCGTCACAACTCATGGCGAGCCTTCCCGACAGGAGAGGCGACCTGGATGGAGGGAGTTCTATCGTGCCCGCGTCTTGCCTGAGCAGGACAGGGCGTCGACTGGAACACTGGTTTAGTGCTCATGGGAACCGTCAAACCACCGCCGCGAGCTAAGTTGATTTGCGGGTTGCTGTCGTCCGATCCGGACCTTCTGGTGTTGGCCGTTCGGCGGTTGCGCGCCCTTCTCGGGCCGGTCGATACGGAGAGCGAGACCTGGCCGTTCGATCAGACCGACTACTACCGTGAGGAGATGGGCGTTGACCTCCGGCGACGGTTTGTGTGTTTTGAAGAGTTGGTCTCGGTTGAGCGCCTCGCTGAGATCAAGCGGTTGACCAACGACCTGGAGAAGCGCATCTGCGACGACACGCTCTGTCCGCACGATCGTCGACCGGTGAACATCGACCCGGGCTACCTTACCCTGAGCAAGCTCGTTCTGGCAACGACGAAGGACTTCTCACACCGCATCTACCTCGAGCGGGGCATTCACGCCGAGGTGACCCTGCATTATGCCAGCGGCGCCTGGCACGCTTATCCCTGGACCTACCCCGACTATGCAGCCGAAACGTATCACGCTTTCTTCGAGTCGGCCCGGGAGAGTCTCAAGCAACAAGCCAGGATCGCTCCCTCCGGCGACGAATGATACCAAGTCCAGGATGACTATGCAGATCAGCGAGCCGCGGACTTCAGTCCGCGCGGCCACTCGAGCGCCAAGACGATCGGGAATCGGGCAATCGGCAAACTCAAACTGTACATTGGTGCTACTCCAGACCGGGAGCCAACCCGGAGCCGCGCGCCGGCTTGCGCGGGGTCCTTTTGGTGAAGTGTAGCGTCACCGTATCGGTGGATCGTCCTCGAGGGAGATAGGTCCTGGCTCGGACCTCCGCCGACTCCTCCAACCGGATACCGCTGAGGTACGGTGCGGATTGCGCGGAGGGTTCGCTTCCATCGATAGTGTATCGAATCTCACCTTGTCCCAGCGGGTTCTCGAAGCGCACGTCGATGGCGTTGACGAACTCACGATCAGTGGTCAGGCACACGGGGGGGTGAAGGAAGTACGCCACACTCATGGCTTCCAGCCGGCGTAGGTGGACGATCAGTCGTTCCGAGAATCCCGCCCAGTCGCGGCGCTCCGCAGGCGTCCAGGCGACCTCCGCCAAGGCGCAGAGCCGCGGAAACACCTGCTGATCTACGCGTTCCGGCGGGGCGAACTCAGTCCATATGTTCCCTTCCAGCCCCAGAACGTGCCCGGCTTGCGCTTCGGTAAGCAGCTTCGGGGTGGGCTCGAAGGAATATGCGGTTTGCAGATCGACGAAGCCCATGGGCATGGGTATTCCGGGCGTGCGGGCCTGGGAGTAATCCAGGTAGCAGTGAGTGGTGGGCGAGACGATCACGTCGTGACCGGCCTGGGCGGCGGCGATGGCTCCATTCATGCCGCGCCACGATTGGACGGTGGCGTTGGGGGCCAGACCACCTTCGAGAATTTCATCCCAACCGACCAGCCGCCGCTGGTTCTTCCTCAGGAAGCCCTCGACGCGCCGGATGAAATAGCTTTGCAGTTCGTCCTCGTTCTCAAGGTCTTCAGCTTTGATGCGGGCCTGACACTTGCGACAAGCCTTCCAGCGAACCTTGGGGCATTCATCGCCGCCGATATGAATGAACTCCGATGGGAACAGGTCCAGGACCTCGGTGAGAACGTTTTCGATGAACTCGAAGGTCGCTTCGTTGCCGGCACAGTAAACATCGTCATGGACGCCCCAGTGCGTGCTCACCTCGAACGGCCCCCCGGTGCAGGACAGATCGGGATGAGCAGCCAGGGCGGCGACGGAGTGTCCGGGCATCTCGATTTCAGGAACGACGGTGATATACCGGCTGGCGGCGTAGGCTACGATTTCCCTGATGTCCTCCTGGGTGTAGTAGCCTCCGTGGCGTTCATCGCCCTCCCCGCGCCAGGCGCCGATCTGCGTCAACTTGGGGTATCGCTTGATCTCGATGCGCCAACCCTGATCCTCAGTGAGGTGCCAGTGCAGAACGTTCATTCTGTGGTAGGCCAGCAAGTCGATGTAGCGTTTCACGAAGTCCTTGGGCATGAAGTGACGGCAGCAATCGAGCAGCATACCGCGCCATCGGTACCGCGGTTGATCCGTGATACGGACACATCGGATGGTCCCGCCTGGAACTGTGCTCGGGTTTCGATCATTCGACTCCGTCCATTCCGTGGGGAAGAGCTGGCGAAGCGTCTGAACGCCCAGGAACAATCCGCGGGGACGGCTGGCACGCAGCAGCACGCGATCAGGCGCCACAACCAGATCATAGCTCTCCTGGCCTGTCGATCCGTCGGCGGATTCACTGATGGTCAGGCATATGGCTGGCGGATGCGTTTCAGCGCTCATCGGGATAAGGGGATGCTTGCTCCCGGTCTGCTGACGCAGGACCTCCGCGAGGTAGTCGCCGATGGCCCGGACCTCGGCGTTCCCGACATCGACCGCGATGGGCGTGTCCGGCAACACCCGGAACCCTCCGGAGAGGACCTTCAGATGGGCGGGACGCGGGACGATCGCCACCGCTCGCTCAGCCATCGCCGGGTCAGCCGATACGGAATGAACGCCTACCATGCCCATCACCAGAAGCACAACCCTCATCTGCATCTGACACCTCCCTGTCTCACGTAGGACATGCGGGGGCCATCATCCGGGATGGCGGTCCCTCCACAGAACCCGCAACAAGGCTGCCAACGCCATCCCGCTGGCGAGGAACATCGCGGCGCATACCACGCCGGCAGTTGTGCGACCGTAGATGAAGCTCCCCGTCCCGAACAAGGCAGAGTAGACCAAAGTGCAGCCCAGGATCCAACCCAGCAACGCATGGGGCAGGCTGTCCGGCGACGGAGTCGCACCGGAGGCTTCCCGGATCGCGCTCCACCCAGGACCAGCCGGCCTGACCAGTTGGTAGAAGCGGATGAGCACATTGCGATCGACCGGGCGAGTGAGGTAGGTGACCACCACCCAGACCAGGGTCGCTGCAAGCATCGCGCCCACCAGCGACAGGTGCGTGGGCACCTCGACGCCGAATCTCTTGGCCACAAACAGCCCCGCGGCGATCAGAAACGACGACCCCATCGCGGCGATCTCGCTCCAGGCGTTGATCCGCCACCAGAACCAGCGCAACAGGTAGATCAGCCCCGTTCCGGCGCCAATGGCCAGGAGAAGCTCGAAGGCTTCGCCCGCGCTCTCCAGCAAGAACATCATCCCCCCCGCAACCAACATCAGGGCGACGGAAGCCAACCGGGATACCAAGACATAATGCCGCTCATCCGCGTCACGGCGCACGAAGCGCCGGTAGAAATCGTGCACCAGGTATGACGCCCCCCAGTTCAACTGCGTGGACATCGTGGAGACATACGCGGCGAACAGCGAAGCCACCAGCAACCCCACCAGCCCCGCGGGGAGCAGGGTGAGCATGGCGGGATAAGCCAAGTCATCCTTAATCAACGCGGGGTCCACGTGGGGCAGCGCCGCCTGCAGGTCCCCTAACGTCGGGAATACCAGCAGCGAGCAGAGTGCCACGATGATCCACGGCCAAGGCCGCAGGGCGTACATGGCGATATTGAACCACAGCGTCGCCGCCATGGAGTGCTTCTCGTCCTTGGCGGCGAGGATGCGCTGAGCGACGTAACTCCCCCCCCCCGGTTCAGCCCCGGGATACCAGACCGACCACCATTGAACCGTGAGGGGAATTATCAGGACCGTCAGGGTCAGCTCCGTATTACTGAAGTCCGGCAACAGGTTGAGCTTGGCTGGTTCGATCTTGCTGAGCATGCCCGCAAGCCCGCCGACGGCTTCGTGATCCAGGGCGTAGTAGGCTGCGGCAGTCACCCCCACCATGGCAATGGCAAACTGGACCAGGTCCGCCGCGAGCACGCCCCACAACCCGGACATGGCGGAGAAGACCACGCAGATGGATCCGCAGATCAACACCGTCTGCAGCGGCGTCCAACCGAGCATTACGTTGGCGATCTTCACCGCCGCCAGGGTTACGTTGGCCATGATGACGCAGTTGAAGAACAGACCCAGGTACAGCGCCCTGAACCCACGGACCAGACTCGCGGACTTCCCGGAGTACCGAATCTCATAGAACTCCAGGTCGGTCAGTACGCCGGAGCGGCGCCACAGGCGGGCGTAAAAGAAGACGGTGAGCATGCCGGTGAGCAGAAAGGACCACCACACCCAGTTGGCTGCCACGCCTTTGGTCCGCACCAATTCAGTGACCAGGTTTGGGGTGTCCGTGGCGAAGGTGGTCGCGACCATGGACGTGCCGATCAACCACCACGGGGCTGCCCGCCCCGAGACGAAGAACTCAACCGTGCCCCGCCCAGCGCGACGGGCGAAGAACAATGCCGGAAGAAGGGCAATCAGCAAGCAGGCCGCGACCACAATCCAATCGAGTGAAGTGAGCTGCATGGTGACCTTTCCTCGTATATCGCGCGGCTGGTGACGATTACCCCCGTTTGGCAAAGCCCCCGTCGTCACCCCATCCACCGGGAGGAAGCTGCGGCGTTGTCCTCTCCGATCCCCCCCCAACGCCGCAGCCTTCCCCCGCAGGATACCGTTCCCCGTCGGCGTCGGCTACTCACCCCGACGGCGACGATGCAGACCACCCCACCCGTGCTCAGCCGGGAGAAGCGACGCAGACAAGGAGCCCGGGCTGAGCGGGAGGCGCCTTTGCGCCGCTCGCTCCTGTGACTACACTCCAGACCCACGGTTACCCACGGAGGCCGAGATGACCGGCGAGGCCTGGACCCCCGAGGTCCGGAGACGGGAGGAACCATATGATTCCCCGGGTGTATTGGACCCTGGTGCTGTTGGGGATGGCTGGTTTGCTGGGGATGGGGTGCGGGCCTGGTCGCGTGCCCATGCAGGGGTTGGAGCGATCACCCCGGACGTCGATCCCGCGCCGGTACGTTTGCTCCCGAGCACAAACTCCGATCGTGGTCGACGGTCGATTGAACGAACCCGCCTGGGCCGAAGTTCCCTGGACAGAACCATTCATCGACATCGAAGGTCCGGCGAAGCCCCCGCCAAGATACCGTACCCGAGCCAAGCTGTGCTGGGACGATGGCTATCTCTACATCGGCGCGGAGCTGGAAGAGCCGCACGTCTGGGGAACCCTCACCGAACACGACCAAATCGTCTTCCACGACAATGACTTCGAGCTGTTCATCGACCCCGACGGTGACGCCCGCGAATACTACGAAGTCGAAATCAACGCCCTGAACACGATCTTCGACCTGTTGCTGGTGCGCACGTACCGCGATGGTGGTCCTGCGGATCACGATTGGAATCTGGACGGGTTGAAGTCCGCGGTGTTCGTCGATGGTTCAGTGAACGATCCGGGTGACGTCGACACGGGGTGGTCTCTGGAACTGGCTTTGCCCTGGGCCTCGCTTGCGGAGTACGCACACCGACCGTCACCGCCGCGTGCGGGTGACACGTGGCGGATGAATTTCTCCAGGGTTGAGTGGCCGCTTCTCGTCGTGGACGGGAGCTATGCCAAGCCTGCGGATGCCACGGAGAACAACTGGGTGTGGTCTCCTCAAGGGGAGATCAACATGCACATCCCCGAGCACTGGGGTCATGTGGAGTTTGCGGGGAACGGCGAGCCGTAACGCGGCTTCGTGGATGGCTGTAGCGACCTGCGCCTCGCAAGCCGACGGAGGCGCAGGTCGCTACAGAATCACCGCGTTAGAATCGCCCGTACCCTTCCGCTGACGGTACTACGCGCCCACCTGCTGCTTGATCCACTCGGTCGTGACCGACTTAGGCCGGGTGATCGGTGTGCCGATGGCACGGTTGATAATCATCTGGGCACACATCCCGATGGCGCGGGAAACGCCGAAGATGGCGGTGTAGAAGGGCGGCTCCTTTACGCCGAACGCGTACATCAACACGCCGGACAGCGCGTCTACGTTGGGGTTGGTGTTCTTGGCTTTGCCGTGCTCCTTCAGCACCCCGGGGATCACCTGGAGCATGAGGTCGGCCAGCTTGAACAGTGGTTCGTCAGGACAGACCTTGATGCCGAACTCGTGGCAGGCGGTGTAGCGCGGGTCGGTGCAGCGGAGCACCGCGTGGCCGAAACCGGGGATGACCCGTCCGGAGTTGAGCGTGTCCCAAGCCAGCTTGCTCAACTGCTCCGCGGTGGGTACGCCATTGAATCTCTGGTAGATCGTTTCGTGGAACTTCAGGCATTCCTGGTTGGCTAGGCCGTGCAACGGACCGGCCAGGCCGTTGAGCCCCGCCGCCACCGAGTAGTATGGATCGGAAAGGGCTGAACCGCAGACGTGACACAGGTTGGCACTCACGTTGCCGCTCTCGTGGTCGGCGTGGAGGTTCAAGTAGAGGCGGAACAAGTCCGCCAAGTGGCCCGAGGGATCAGGCACGCCCATCATGTGGGCGAAGTTCGCGCTCCAGTCCTTGCTCGGATCGCGCGGGATCAGCTTGCCGTCCTCATAGCGAATCCGCCAGGCCCCGGCAGTGAGCACCGGGATCTTGGCCAGCAGGTCCAGCGAATCCTCCAGGCAGGCCTCCCAATACTCCTGCTTGGGCATGCCCTCGTCGTAGCGTTTGCGGAACTTGGATAGCCCCTGCATCGCCACCACGCCCATGCTCTGCATGACCATGGGGTGCGTGTCCTTCGGCATCGCCCGAAGCATGTCCCAGACGTATGCGGGCACTTCGGAGCGCGCTGCCAGGTCCGCCTGCAAGTCCTTGAGCGACTCGGCGTCCGGCAGTTCGCCGGTTAGCAGCAGCCAGAACATCTCCTCCGGGCAGCGGTCGGTGATCTCGGCGAGCGGGATGCCTCGCACGATCAGACCGGTATCCGGGCTAACCGTTGAGGTGTCGCAGATCTGGGCCTTCACCCCGCGCATTCCGCCGTAGGCTTGGGCCACGGTAACCTCGGAGATAACCTTGCCGGCGTTGGCCTTGACCAGGCCTTTGAGTTCCTCCTGGAGCTTCGGAAACTTCTTTGCCAGAACGTCCTTTAGCTTTGCCATGGTGGGGCACCTCGCGAAGTGTGGAAGTAGATAGTGTTTGTCGACAGGCCCGCCGCGCGGACGCCACAGCCGAAACGAAGCCTCATCTTACCGCGCCGGCGTGCGGAAGCAATCCAGGGAGTCCGCGGAGTCAGCTACACCGCGAATGGAGGACCCTTTGAGGCGGTTTGAGTTACACGTCAGAGAAGAGAGGTAAACTGCGCAATCTGGCCTCGACGAGTGTTACCGTTGCGCCATAGGTGCGAACGCCCGGGCAGCGGGACCTGCATATCGGTTGGGCAACTCCGGGGCGCTGCTTTGGGCATGCTGTTCGAGGTAGTGCGCCGACCAACCGGCGACCCTGGCCGTCAGCACGATCGGCGCCAGCAGGTTGGTAGGCAACCCCAGGGCGCGTCCAGCCAATACGCCGGGGAAGTCGATCGTGGGGCATGGCGCCGGAGAGCAATCGGCAGCGCCCTGCTTGACCGCGTCGTAGAACTCCAGCGTTCGATTAAGACCCTTCTCTTCTGCGAATGTCCGCAACCGAGCCTCCAGTACCTCGGCGCGTCCGCCGTCGGCAGCGCCCCCCGGGAGTACCCAGCCCGGAACCCCGGCGTTGCTGGAGCCTGCTTCTCGGGCTTGGTGACGGGCTTGCTCGATGCTCTCGAACGCCTCCAGATGGGCGGACACCCGCTCATCCGCGCCACCAGTTCGCGTGCCCTTGAACGCCCCGATCGCCCCCACCAGGGCAGACACCAGGTCAGCCCCGGTCGATTCGACGATCCGGGCCACCCGCGTGTCGGCGCAGAGGCTGTGCTCGGCGTATACTATCAGGAGACTGTCCAGCAGACGCTCAGCTCCGGCGGGGGGCGCCTCACCCTGGATCTGATGGAGAATCTGTGCGGCGTAGCCCAACCCCGCCTTGGCCTCCAATAACTCCTGGCGACGAACGATACGGGCCCGGGCGGTGACCACCGCTGCACTCGCAGCCATCAACCATATCCCCCTCCGCTGCAAAGCCTCCGTCGAGTCGCCTTCCACAGGGTCAAAGTGACCGTAGGTCGAGATGGCTGTGCGAATGACGTCGAGGATGGGCAGGTTGGTCGGAAGGGCTCGTAGCAGGTCGCGGATTTCGATCGGTAGTGGGCGGAACCTCGCCAGCAAGTCACGCAGTTGAGATAACTGAGCAGCGGTGGGTAACTCCCCGAAGATCAGCAGATGGGCCACCTCCTCGAAGCAGCAGTGTTCCGTCAGGTCCTCCAACGCATATCCGCGATAGCGCACGCTCTCCGGAGTGCGCTCGCAGATGCCGGTCTCACAGCCGCCAGCACCGCGTGGGTCTGGGCTTCTTCCGTCCATGCCTATGGTCTCCGACCGGGGTCGGGGTGGTTCGCTCCCGGCGTTTCCATCTGATACCCCAGTAGATCGTACAGCTCATCACGGGTCTGCATCTGCTCCAGGATCGCTTTCTGGGTACCCTCTTCCTTCAAGGTCCGCAACGCCGCCTCGGTCGCCTTCATCGCCACGCGCTGCAACGTGACCGGAAAGATCACCAAGTCGTACCCCAGGGACGCGAACTCATCCGCGGTCAGGTATTCAGTCTTGCCGAACTCGGTCATGTTCGCCAGCAGGATGGTATCGACATCGCGGGCGAACCGTTCCAGTTCCGCCCGCGTGTGCAGCGCCTCGGGAAAGATGCCGTCCGCCCCGGCGGCAATGTACATCTCCGCTCGCCGAACCGCCTCGTCGTACCCCACAACCCCCCGTGCATCCGTGCGCGCAATCAGCAAGAAATCCTCGCTGGTTTTGGCTGCCGCCGCCGCGGCGACCTTGGCGCACATCTCCTCTGCCGGCACTAGCCGCTTGCCCTCCAGGTGACCACAGCGCTTGGGGAACTCCTGGTCTTCGAGGTGCATTCCGCTTACCCCGGCGCTCTCCAGCACTCGCACCGTCCGGGCGGCGTTCTCCGGACCGCCGAAGCCCGTGTCCGCGTCCGCGATGATCGGCAGCGAAGTCACATTGGCGATGTGGGTGGCGTGGTCTCGCAGTTCGCTCAGGGTCATCAACCCCACGTCCGGAACGCCGCCCACCGAGTTGGCCAACACCGCCCCGGAAAGATAAATTGCCTCATGCCCCTCGCGCTCGATCAGTCGGGCGCTCAGGGCGTTGAACGCCCCGGGCAGAACCACGATGTGGTTCGCGATCAGCTCCCGCAGACGTGCGGACCGTTTGGCTGACGATTCGAGCATATTCGACGCACCATCCGACGCGTTTGGGTTCCACCACCGCGCACCGCTCATTCTACGCCGCCCAAGCCGTTGGGTCGAGACCGTGCGGGCGCGTCCTGATACGCCGTGTTACTGCGTGCTGGGTGAGCGTCCTCTCCGAACGGCCGGCAACTCAGCACGATGCAGGGGTGGCAATATGCCCCCTCTGCATCAGGTCAGGCCGTCGATATCGCTGTCCAGAGACGCTAGAATGAGCCTGATGACGGGTCGCCCATGCCAATGGCATGAGCGCATCGGGGAATGCACCTCCTCTGGACACGTATGACGCGGTTGTGTGACCGAATCCGCTGGTCTGTGTGGCGTGCGTTCGCAGGCGCAGCAAGGAGAAAGAACATGAACCGGAAGAAACTCGCAATCTGTGCGGCGATGCTTCTCGTCGGGGGGTGTACAGCCGTCGTGGCTCCCCCCGACGGTGCGGAAGAACTGGACACCGACCTGCGGGCCTTGTTGGCCGAGCATGAGGTGGAGGCGATCTCCAAGCCAGCCGCCGAGGAAGCCAAGGTCCGCCTGGGGCAGGCGCTCTTCTTCGACAAGCTCCTGAGCGGCAACCGGAACATCTCCTGTGCCACCTGCCACACTCCTTTGGCATTCACTGGCGACGGCTTATCACTCTCCGTTGGCCAGGGCGGCACGGGATTGGCTCAGGGGCGTGCCGCTCCGGTGGATCAGGGTGGCGAGCCGATCTTCATCCCCCGAAACGCTCCGGAAGTGTTCAACCGGGCCGGCTTTACGACTATGTTCTGGGATGGTCGAGTGGCCGACCGCGGCGACGGGACTTTCGAGTCGCCCGCGGGAGACGCGCTCCTTCCCGGTCTGGAAAGCGCTTTGGCTGTCCAGGCTATGTTCCCGGTGACGTCTCCAGACGAAATGCGCGGTGCCGCGGGCGAGAACGAGATTGCTGATGCGGACGATGACGACTTCAGCGGGATCTGGTCGGCGCTGATGGTCCGCGTGCTCGAGTTCGACGAGTATCGGCAACTCTTCGCCGCAGCCTACCCCGACGTCGCCGAGCATGATCTCACCTTTGCCCACGCCGCCAATGCGATCGCAGCCTTTGAAATCGAGCACTGGACGCTGGTGGACAGTCCCTTCGACGCCTACCTCCGTGGCGACGGCACCGCTCTGTCAGACTCAGCCAAGCGCGGCGCCGTGCTATTTTACGGCAAAGCCGGATGCGCGAACTGCCACACTGGCTCGCTAATGACCGACGAGGACTACCACAATCGGGCCGTTCCTCAACTCGGCCCCGGCAAGGGAGACGGTGATGCGGGTCTGGCCGACTTCGGCCGCGAACGCGTCACGGAGGACCAGGCGGACCGCTGCAAGTTCCGTACGCCACCTCTGCGCAACGTCGCTGCCACCGGCCCCTGGATGCACGATGGTGCGTTTACCACGCTCGAAGCCGCGGTGAGGCACCAGCTCGATTGCGTGAGTAGCGTCGCAGCTTTCGACGCCGAACAACTCAGCGCAGCGCTCGAACCCCTCTACCATCCCGAGCAGACCGACACCATCCTGGCGGCGGTCGATCCCGACGAGACCGAGCCGGTAACGCTCACCGCCGGCGAGTTCGACGACCTGATGCAGTTCATGGAGGCCCTGACTTCACCCAGTCTCGGCTGGCTGGCGATCGCCGATACCCCAGACGGAGTTCCCAGCGGGCTACCTCTGGCCGACTGAACGCTGAGGCGCATGTGTGGCGTGGCCCGGCTTGGGAACCTGCTGGCCTTCTACGTTCTGGTCGCCAGCTTGGCCAGAGGATGGACACCGCGGCGAATAGACGAGCGGCCTGCTGTGCGCCCCAGGCACACAGGTCTCCGCTCCGTTCGGGATCTTCCGCCGACCGAGCGGCGCAGCAACTTGCCCCCTGCGGCTATAGCAGGTTCTTCAGCGAGGTGCAGACGAAGTCGATCTCCGCCTCGGTCAAATGGGCATGGAAAGGCAGCGCCAAGGTCCGCGCCGCCAACGCTTCGCAGACCGGAAAGTCGCCCGGCTTGAATCCGAATCGCTCGACGTAGAACGGCTGAAGGTGGATCGGGGCGAAGTAGTTGCTGCTACCGATCCCCTGGGCGCGCAGTTGGGTCAGGATGCGGTCACGATCGTCTTGGGTGTACTCGTCAATCAGTCGCACTACGAATACGAACCAGCTCATGGTCGTGTCTTCGAGAGGTTTTTGGCGGATCAGTCGCGGGTCCTCGCCCAGACGCTGGAGGTACATCTCCGCTACACGGCGGCGGGACTCGAGGATCTCGTCGACGCGATCCAACTGGGCCAACCCCAACGCACAGTTGAGGTCACTCAGGCGAAAGTTGTAGCCCAGCCGATCGTGACCCAGCCAGCCGCCGCCGGGGTTGCGCCCCTGGTTGCGCACCGAGCGGGCCAGGGCGGCCCACTCCTCATGGTCCGTAACGATCATTCCCCCTTCGCCGGCGGTGAGCTGCTTGTTAGGGTAAAACCCGAACACCCCCGCATCGCCGATCCCACCGGCGCGACGCCCCTGGTATGTTGCCCCCACCGCTTCACAGGAATCCTCAAGCACTGCGATGCGGTGCTTTCGGGCAAGCTCCAGCACCGGATCGAGGTCCGCTACCTGTCCGAAAACGTCCACCGGGATGATGGCTTTGGTGCGTGGGGTGACCTTGGTTTTGATCTGCTGCGGGTCGAGGTTCCAGGTGTGCGGATCGACGTCGGCGAAGACCGGGGTGCCGCCCTCGAAAAGAACGCAGTTCGCCGAGGCGATGAACGAGAACGGGGTCACGATCACCTCGTCACCAGGCTCGATCCCCAAGGCGATCATGAGCAGGTGGAGTGCGGACGTGCCGCTGTTGCACGCCACCCCGAAGCGTGTTCCACAGTAGTCGGCGAACGCCTGTTCAAATCGCTCCAACTGCGGCCCCAGGGACAGGTTGGGGGTTCGCAGCACTTGGACCACCGCGTCGATCTCGTGTTGGGTGATGTCCGGCTGAGCTAGGGGAATCTGGTTCATGAGCATTCCTACGGGGTGGTTCAGGGTCCGGTTCGAGAGATTATAGTGACTCCGGGCACGGGCGCTAAGTGTCGCCGAATCCTCCGCGGTCCGTTGCCACCTGGGAGCGGCAAGCTTATCATTGGGGATCGGGTACAACGTAGGTAGGAGTTAGATACTTGGCAGATCATCAGAAACTCATCGCGTCGTTGGAGCAGGGGAAGGCTCTCGTGGGGATTATCGGCATGGGCTACGTGGGCCTGCCGTTGATGCAGACTTTCTGCGAGGGGGGGCTGAACGTACTCGGGCTTGACGTGGATCCGGCGAAGGTGCGGATGCTCAACGCGGGCAAGAGCTACATCGACCATATTCCCTCCAAGCTGATCCGTGACTGCCTCAAGGCCAAGCAGTTCAGCGCCACCACAGACCCACGCAAGCTCCAGCGCTGCGACGCCGTGGTCATTTGCGTGCCCACGCCACTGACCAAGATGCGCGAACCAGACATGACCTACGTTCGCTCGACCGCGGAGGTTATCTCGCGGAACCTGCGTCGTGGTCAACTCGTCGTGCTCGAGAGTACCACCTACCCCGGAACCACTCGGGAGGTCGTGCTCCCCATTCTGGAGCAGAGCGGTCTAAAGGCCGGAAAGGACTTCTATCTGGCGTTTTCCCCCGAGCGCGAGGACCCCGGTAATAAGAACTTCTCCACCAGGACCATTCCCAAGGTCGTGGGCGGCATTGACCGGACCAGTAGCCGGGTTGCTTGTGCGCTGTACAGCCGTGCGGTCGAGCAGGTCGTGTCCGTCAGCAGTTGTGAAGCGGCGGAAGCCTGCAAGATCCTCGAAAACGTCTACCGGTGCATCAACATCGCGATGATCAACGAGATCAAGATGCTCTTCCACCGCATGGGAATCGATGTTTGGGAGGTGATTCGGGCGGCATCCACCAAGCCGTTCGGGTTTCACGCCTTCTATCCCGGCCCTGGGCTGGGGGGGCATTGCATTCCCATCGATCCTTTCTATCTGACCTGGAAGGCCCGCGAGTTCGATCTGAGCACGCGCTTCATCGAACTGGCTGGGGACATCAACGCTCGGATGCCGGAGTACGTCATCGACCGGGTGGGGGAGTGCCTGAATCGAACGAAGAAGGCGATCAACGGATCCAAGATCCTGGTGCTGGGCTTGGCCTACAAGAAGGACATCGACGACCTGCGCGAGTCGCCTTCGATCGAGCTGATCGAATTGCTCCGAGAGCGCGGAGCCAAGGTGGACTATAACGATCCCTACATCCCCCACACGCACAAGCAGCGCGAGCATGACCTGGGCATGCGCAGCAAACCGCTGTCTCCCGCCATGCTCGGCAGATATGATTGCGTCCTGATCGCCACCGACCACAGCGACTACGACTACGCGATGATCGTCAAGCATGCCCGGGCGGTGGTGGATACGCGCAACGCCACCAGTGGCGTGCGCACCGGACGGTCCAAGATCTTCCCGGCTTGACCGCCGGTGGCGAGGTCCTGAGCGTGTGGCGGTCGGATTCCCGCCGACCGAGGAGTGAGGTCGGACGCTGGCTCGTTGGACCGACTTCGCCGTCGGTGGGGCGAATCCGTTGGCGATCGGGTCTCGTTCCGTCGTTGTCGCGGTGGCGTGCTCCGATGGCGTTTGTGTAGTCAAACATCCGGCGCTGACCCCAAGCGCACCCGTTCGCAGCTCCGTCGGCGGGCATCTTGCCCGAAGCGCTTCGCACGCTTAACATCCGCGTGATATTTCTCCAGTTTGTGGTATTCTCCGCAAGCGGTCAGGACGACCCGGATAAGGCGTGGGTCCGAGCGGTCCGGGCGCGATGCGGTGGGTGTCGAACCTACCGGTCCGGGAATCTGCCGCAACCCAGTGGCGGCACGAGAATTGCCGGGTGTGCTCCTGGGGAAGGTTTCCTGAAGGACGGTTGCCGAACCGAACCGCGAGGTCGGAGTTCCCGCGCGAGCGGGTGAGGTACATTAGACGATGTCAGGTACACGAAGAGACTTTCTGCGGACCGCGGGCATACTGGGGCTTGGTGGAGCCGTTTCCGGAACCGCCGCTCAGACCGCGGATGCTTCCGAGGCGCTGCACATCTCCGAAGACTGGATGGGCGTCCTGGTGGACATTCCCAAATGCATCGGGTGTCGGCGGTGCGAGTTCGCCTGCAGGGAGGCCGCCGAGCAGGCGTCCATCGCCCGCGGCGAACTCAAAGAGGCAGCTCTGTTCAAACCGCAGCCGATGGAGACCTTTGAAGACAAGTCGGTGTACGATCAGGAGGATTTGCGCCGGCCCGAGCCTTATTGCCACACCAAGATCGGGCGGTTCCCCAATCCTGCGGACGAGACCAAGCCGTTCTACAACAAAGCCAACTGCTTTCACTGCAACAAACCGGCGTGCGAATCCGCGTGCATCGTAGGGGCGTTCAGGAAGCTGGAGGACGGTCCGGTCGTCTACGATGCGTGGAAATGCATGGGCTGCCGTTACTGCATGGTGGCGTGTCCCTTCGGGATCCCCACCTACGAATACGATAATCTGCTGACCCCCCAGGTGCGCAAGTGCACCCTCTGTGCGGACGAAGGTAATCCCAACAAGGGCAAAGTGCCCGCTTGCATGAAGATCTGTCCGGCGGAGGTCATGACCTACGGGAAGCGGAGCGAATTGCTGGACCTCGCCCACGAGAAGATCCGCAGTGAGCCCGACGTATACCTGGACCACGTCTACGGCGAGCATGAAGCCGGCGGAACTTCGTGGTTGTACTTGGCCCCCAAGCAGAAGCCGTTCGCGGAGCTGGGATTCGTCGAGCTGGATTCGTCAGTGCCGCCCCTGCGTACGGAGACGATTCAGCACGGCGTGTTCAAGCACTTCATTCCGCCGCTGGCTTGGTATGGTCTGTTGGGGGCGATGATGTGGGTATCGCGCCCGAACCCCAAGGAAGAGGGGCACGCGTCCGCGGAGCACCGTGGTTGACTAATCGCCGCCGCGGGTAGCTGCGCCGATGGCTTGGCGGGCACGCGGCATTACAGCTGGGGACCACATCAGCCGGGAAGCCCCTGGCGGCTAGGAGTTTCAGAGTGAGCGAACATGCGTTGCCCATGCCTGTCGGCCGGAAGTTCTTCACGCCCGGCGTGCTGATGCTGTTGATACTCTCCATTATCATGGCGTGCACCGCGTTCTACCGGTTCGCTCTCGGCGGGCTGGCGGGTGCCACCAATCTCAATCAGGAGTTCCCCTGGGGCATCTGGATCGCGATCGACGTTGCCACCGGGGTGGCGTTGGCCGCGGGGGGGTTCACCACCGCGACCCTGGCCCACATCTTTCACCGCGAGCACTACCACGCCATCACCCGTCCGGCGCTGCTGACCGCGATGCTGGGGTACACCTTCGTCGGTATCGGGTTGACCTTCGACCTGGGGCGCTTCTACAACATCTGGCACCCGGTCATCCTCTGGCAGGGCAACTCGGTGCTCTTCGAGGTGGGCATGTGCGTGGTGTGTTACATCAACGTGCTCTACATCGAGTTTCTTCCTATTATCTGTGAGCGGTTCGAGACCGACCTGCGCTGGCCCACCCTGAGTCGCATTGCCGCAGCGCTCAACAGCAGGCTGAGCAGGATCATGTTTGTGTTCGTCATCGCCGGGACAGCCCTCTCTTGCCTGCACCAGTCCTCCCTGGGGACGCTGATGGTCATCTGCCCTGCGAAGTGGCATGATCTATGGGACACGTCGATCAGCCCTTTGCTGTTCCTCTTGTCGGCGTTCATGGTGGGTTTCCCCATGGTGATCGTCGAGTCGATGTTCGCCGGCTGGTCCTTCAAGCTCAAGCCAGAGATGGAGATTCTCGCCCCGCTGTCCAAGTACACCATCTTCTTCACCGGAGTCTATCTGGCGGTGAAGCTCACGGACATGGCCATCCGCGGTAGCTATGTCTACCTGACGGAGAACTCGGTGCAGAGTTGGTGTTTCATCATCGAGATGTTGTTCGGAGTGATGATCCCCTTCTTCATGCTGCTGTCCGAGCGGGTTCGCAACACCCCGAGACTCCTGCTGACCGCGGCGCTGTTGATCGTGCTGGGGGTGGTCTTCAATCGCATCAATGTGTTCCTGATCTCCTACCAGCCGCCCTACGTGACGCAGAGTTACTTCCCATCGCTCATGGAAGTCGCGATTACCGTCGGGCTGATCGCCACCCTGATGCTCGTGTATCGCCTGGCGGTGACCTACCTCCCGGTGATCAGTCACCCTGACCTTACTGCGAGGGAATCATGAACGACCGCCTCCACTCTGGGAATCTGTGCAGGCTGACCATCGTCGCCGCTTTGGTGATCGCTGGAGGTGGCGTCCTGGCTCCCTCCCGGGCCTTGGCTCAGCAGCCGTCCGCCCAGCCTGAACCGGCGTCGGATTGCTCCCGCTGTCACACCTGCCCCAAACCGACCTCCGCGATGGTCTGCCTGCCCGACTGCACGCGAGTCCAGGCCGCCGCCGAGGTCCTGGCCAGCAAGCAAGGCCCCGAGGGAATCATCCTGCTGGACATGCTCAAGGGCGAAACTGAGGGGACCGATCGCTTCGGCCCCGTGCCCTTCGACCATTCCGGACACGCCAAGTGGGCGGAAATCTCCGGCGGATGCACGGTTTGCCATCATTACACGCCCGAGGGAGAGGTCCACCCCGCCTGCCGGACCTGTCATCCGCCGGAGAACCGGCGGGCAGGTGCGGACATCAAGAGGCCAAGCCTCAAAGGGGCGTACCACCGTCAGTGCATGGGCTGCCACCGCGAATGGAGCCATAACACTAAGTGCGACGCGTGCCACGCGAAGAGAGTAGGGAACGGGGTCAAGATCCTGGATCCTCGAGAGGTTCTCGGTCACATGGGCGCCCCCATCCCCGAACCGGACACCGAGATCTACGAGCCCAAGTCGAAGCCCGCCCCCGGGACGAAAGTCATCTTCCGCCACAAGGAGCACATCCATCGCTTCGAGCTCAAGTGTGCCGAATGCCACCGCGGCGACAACTGTGCCCGCTGCCACGAAGAAGGCGGCAAACATGTTCAGCGCGAGCGGACCTTCGAGGAACACCACCAGGATTGTGCTGAGTGCCACGGCGTGGATCTGGCGAAGGGCGGAAACTGCTCGCGTTGTCACTGGAAGCAGGGGCAAAACAAGCCGCCGCCCTTTGACCACGCCAACACCGGCTGGCCGCTCAGCAGGTACCACGAGAAAAACAGTTGCCGCGCCTGCCACAAAACGGCCCGCTTCAGCAAGCTGGACCGAGAGTGCAATGCATGTCACCGTGACTGGGACTCGGACACATTCGAACACGCGGTGACCGGGCAGGGGCTCGACGAGAACCACGAGGACGTTGATTGCGTCGATTGCCACGCCGACCGCAAGTTTGACGCGAAACCGCGCTGTGACGAATGCCACGACGAGGACGAGGGCTTCATCTTCCCCAACAAGCGTCCGGGCCCCCTCGCGAAGAGCGATTAGGGTTCGTTGCGACAGTCCATGGCACGCCGGAGTCTGGGGTCCAGGCAACGGCATCGTCTTCGCTTCAGAACCGGAGTCGTGTGGACGGGCAGGGTGGTTCCGTCGCGAAGTGCTGTGGGCTCCGGCCCGCTACGCTCCCCACGGATGGGGCGTCCCAGCTTCGGTTTCTCCCCATAACGGCATAGTGTTATAACAAAACCAGGCTGACCACGCCGCGCCCAGCGTGCGGGAGGCGTTGACATCTGGCGCCCCGCGCCCACAATACTCCCCGGCCACGGGTACAACGGGACTATCAGTAGATCTCCTCGTCCAGCGGAACCCGTGCGCAAGTGAGCGCCGGCGGCCACCCGGAGCCGGCTAGACGAACCGTGCAGACCTCAAGGATGCTGCGATGCCCCGATCGAACCTGCTGGCTGTTTCCCTCTTGCTGGCGCTCAGCGGGCACATTCCGGCGGGGATCGCCCAGGAGAATGAGGATTGTCTCAAGTGCCACGCGCGGGTGGGGCTGAAGGTCGATCGCGCCGGTCGCGAGATCGACCTGCACGTGAACCCGGACCGCTTCGAGGGTAGCGTTCACGGGGACATGGATTGCGTTGGTTGCCACACCGAACTCGACGGCGTCGAGGGCTACCCGCACCAGACGGGTTTGGAACGCGTGGGCTGCGGCGACTGCCACGAAGACGAAGACGGCCCGATCGCAGCGTACTGGTCCAGCACGCACGGGCAGCGGGTGCGGGCAGACGACCCAGATGCCCCATTATGCCAAGATTGCCACGGCAACCACTACATCCTTGAGTTGTCCGACCCTGACTCGGTGATTTCTCCGTTCAACGTCCCGCAGATGTGTGCGCAATGCCACGCCGAGGGGGCCAAGGTCGAGCGGACTCACGACCTTCCGGAAGAACAGGTCTTCCAGCGTTATCGCCAGAGCATCCACGGAGAGGGGCTGTTCAAGCAGGGGCTGGTGGTCACCGCGGTATGCACGAGCTGCCACACCGGGCACAACGTGCTGCCGCATACCGATCCGCGCTCTTCGATCCACGAGGACAAGGTGGCGGACACCTGCCGGCAGTGTCATGGCCGGATTCAGGAGGTACATCGCAAGATCATCGCCGGCGAGCTGTGGGCAAGTCCGGATGACTCCGAACGCACCGTGCCGGTGTGCGTGGAGTGTCACTCACCGCACGAGATCCGCGAGGTGTTTTACTCCACCGAGATGAGCAACGCCGACTGCCTCAGTTGCCATGGGAGCCCCGAACTGGTCGCCGAGGAGGACGGGCATTCTCTGTACGTGGATTCCAAGGAGTACGGCGAATCCATCCACGGTCGCAAGGTGACCGCCTGTGCGCAGTGCCACATGGGGGTGACCGCATCATCGGATGACCGGCCTTGTCGCTCCATCACCGAGAGGGTGAACTGCTCGGTGTGCCACGAAGCCGAGGTCGCGGCGTACGAGCGAGGACGTCACGGGCGTCTACACGCGGCGGGTGATGAAAACGCCCCCTATTGCACCGACTGCCACGGTAGCCACCACATCCTTGAACACACCGTTGCGGAGGACGCTCCGCGCGAACTGAAGAATCTCGTACGCGAGTCGCCGAGCTACAGCCGCAACGTGCCCGAGCTGTGCGGCAAGTGTCACCGCGAGGGTGGGCGGGCTGCGCTGCGCTACTTCGGGACGGAGACCCACATCATCGAGAACTACTCGATGAGCATCCACGGGAAGGGGCTCCTGGAGAGCGGGCTGACTGTGACCGCGACCTGCACGGACTGTCACACCCCCCACAAGGAGCTGCCGCGGCACGATACCGAGTCCAGCATCCACCCGGACAACATCGCCGAGACGTGCGGGCAGTGCCACGACGGCATCTATGAACAGTACGAACACAGCATCCATTCCCCCACCGGTAACCCGGAATACGAGCGACAGCGCGGATCGCAGCCTCACGCACTGCCGCGCTGCAACGACTGTCACACGTCACACCGCGTAGCCCGCACCGATGTTTCTGACTT
This sequence comes from bacterium, assembly GCA_024231775.1. Lineage (GTDB taxonomy): Bacteria > Planctomycetota > Phycisphaerae > UBA1845 > UBA1845 > JAAEQG01. Next base: position 15,916 of record JAAEQG010001482.1, on the reverse strand, counting down.
CAAGACCGAGATCATGGAGCAGTGCGGGAAGTGCCACGAGGATGTTAGCCGAACGTATTTCGATACCTATCACGGCAAGGCTTCTGAATTGGATGGATCCAGCACCGCCGCCAGGTGTCAGGATTGCCACGGTGCCCATGAGATCCATCCGATCACGGATTCGCGGTCGATGTTGCACCGCGACAGCATTGTGGCTACTTGTGCCCAGTGTCATCCGGGATCCCATCGGCGTTTCGCGGGCTATCTCACTCACGCCACACACCACGATCCCGAGAAGTACCCGGCGCTCTACTGGACATTCTGGGGTATGACCACCTTGCTGGTGGGCACTTTCACGTTCTTCGGCCTGCACACACTGGCGTGGCTACCGCGGTCCTGGAAGCTGCGCAAGCAGCACGGCCAAGTGTTGGCTGCGGTGGACCCGCGGGCCAAACAGTTCGTTCGTTTTACGCGTTTTAGTCGTGGACTGCACCTCACCGTGATCCTGAGCTTCTTTGGGCTGGCGATCACCGGTATGGCCCTCAAGTTCTCCTACACGGGCTGGGCGAAGGTCTTGAGCAGCTTCCTGGGCGGCGCGGACACCGCAGCCTGGATCCACCGCATCTGTGCGCTGGCTACGTTCGGATACTTCGCGCTGCACTTGTGGGATCTGTGGCGCAAGTATCGCAAGAGCGGAAAGACCTGGACCGCCTACGTGTTCGGACCTAACACCATGCTGCCGCGGTGGAATGACCTCCGGGAGTTCTGGCAGACGGTCAAGTGGTTCGTCGGCCGCGGACCGCGCCCCCACTACGGGCGGTGGACCTATTGGGAGAAGTTTGACTACTTCGCCGTATTCTGGGGCGTGGCGGTGATCGGTGCCACCGGGTTGTGCCTGTGGTTTCCGGAGTTCTTCACGCGCCTGCTTCCGGGTTGGGCGATCAACGTCGCGACCATAATCCACAGTGACGAAGCTCTGCTCGCCACGGGTTTCATATTCACCATCCACTTCTTCAACACCCACTTCCGTCCGGAGAAGTTCCCCATGGATACGGTGATCTTCACCGGCCGGATGACGCTGGAAGAGTTGCGGCACGATAAGCCGCGGGAATACGAGGAGTTGGTGGCCAGCGGCAGGCTTGAGGACTTCCTGGCTGATCCGGTTCCACTGGCTCTGACCCGGGGCGCCAAGGTGTTCGGGTTTGCCGCCTTGGCGATCGGGTTCACTCTGGTCGGGTTGATCGTCTACGCGATGTTGTTCGCGTATCGCTGATGGTTCCGCCGGGGAACGCGACGAGGGATACGACGCTCAATGGCGAACCGGAGCATGACCGGTGGATTCCTTGGCAAGCAGTACGAGAGGCTATCTATGAGACAGGCGATTATGATTGGGGCGCTTGCAGCGCTGGTGATTGCAGGGGCAAGCCCGCGCGGTTTCGCCCAAGCCACGGAACCCGCGAGTTGTCTCGACTGTCACAACGATGCGGCAGACGCAGGGGAGGACCGCCCGCCAGGGGACATCCTCAGCACTTCAATCCATGCGGACCTGGACTGCACGGACTGCCATCAGTCGCTCTCCATGGAGAGCGTTGATGCGACATCTCCGACCCCGCATGGGGAAGCGGTCGCGCCGGTGGACTGCGGCGAGTGTCACGAAGAAGCGGCCGAGGTGTATACCCAGCACGGCCGACTCGAAGTCGGGAAGGATCCCGACCTCCCCGCCTGCTGGAGTTGTCACGGGGCACACGACATCCTCGCCACCGACGATACGGACTCGCGGGTTCACCCCATCAACCTGCCGGAAACCTGCAGGGCGTGTCATGTCGACGTGGACTTGGTCAAGAGGCACGAGTTCCTGCGCGATGCCCCTATCCGGCTCTACGAGAATTCCATTCACGGCCAAGCCAGCCGTAAGGGACGGTACATGGCGGCCACGTGCAATGACTGCCATTCCGCTCCCGAGTCCGATGGGAAGCGGACGGCGCATCGCATTCTGGGCGCTGGCGATTCTGATTCGCCGATCTCCTTCTTCAACATCCCCAACACGTGCGGCAGCTGTCATCCGACGTTCATGAAGGATTACTGGGAAGGAATCCACGGGAAGATGGTCAAGCGCGGTAAGGTCGATGCGCCCGTATGCACCACCTGCCATGGTGAGCATGGGATCATCGACCATAAGGACCCGCGGTCACCGGTCAGTGCCACGCGGGTGGCCGAAGCTACCTGTTCGCCATGCCATGAGTCTGAGGTGCTCAACGAGAAGTACGGCATCCCCGCGGGCCGGCTGACGTCCTACATCGACAGCTACCACGGACTCAAGAGCCGGGCGAGCACCAGCGACGATGTTAAAGTGGCTAATTGTTCCTCGTGTCACGGCCCGCACCGGATTCTTCCGCACACCGACCCCGACTCCTCGATTCATCCGGACAACCTCCAGGCGACCTGTGGGGAGTGCCACGAGCAGATATCCGTCGAACTTGCCTCGGCTTCGATCCACGAGTCCGCGACAGGGCTCAAGACGGGGTGGCCACACTTCGTCAGAGTCCTGTATCTGTGGTTGATCGGAATCACCATCGGACTGATGCTCCTGCACAACATCGCCGACATCGTTCGCCATGTCCAGCTCATGCGTCGCAAACCGTACGTCGTGCGGATGACTCCCAACGAGACGTTCCAGCACTGGTTGCTTACGGTCTCGTTCATCATCCTGGTGGTTTCCGGATTCTCGCTGCGCTTCTCCGAGGCGTTCTGGGTGAAGTGGTTGTTTGACTGGGGAGACGGCAAGGGGTTCGTGTTCCGTGGGGAAGTGCATCGCATCGCGGCGGTCCTGTTCGCGTTCTGTTGCGTGTGGCACCTCTTCTACCTCTTCGGCCATCGTGGCCGGCATGCGCTGCGGGACATGATTCTGGCCAAGCGCGACTTCGTGGACATCAAGAACAGCGCCGCCTACTTCCTGGGACTCCGGGATGACCGTCCCCAGTTTGGACGATTCAGCTACATGGAGAAGTGCGAGTACTGGGCCCTGGCCTGGGGCGGGGTCATCATGACCCTTACCGGTGTGCTCCTGTGGTTCGATAACTATTTCGTGCAGCGTTGGGCGTTGCCCAAGGGTATCCTCGACGTGGTGTTAGTGATTCACTACTACGAGGCTTGGCTGGCTACGCTGGCTATCCTGGTATGGCATGGTTACTCGGTGCTGTTCAGCCCCCACGTCTACCCGATGAACCCGTCCTGGCTCGGCGGAACGATGCCCAAGGACATGTACACCCACGAACACCCCGAAGGCCCCAGGCTCAAAGCCCGCGTGCAGAGAACCTTCGATGAGGACGAGGAAGAACCCGACAACCGTGCAGGCTGACCTGCGCGATCCGCGAGCGCCGACCATGATGAAGGCTTGATCGAGCTTTGAGTGGTGTTGCGCCGCCCGGGCGTTGCCCCACAATTGGCTGGGGAGTCCGGCCAAGGCGGCACCCAGCCTTCAAGGCGTGTCCGAGGCTGCGGAAGCGGGGAGCACCTCGAGCTGGCGCAGCGCATCTACGACCGCATCCGTGTAGGCCCGGGCTCCGGCGGGGTTGGGATGAGCGACGGATCCGTAGACGCACGGGATCAGGTCGATGGCGACGCCAGGCTCGCGGCACGCTTCCAGGCGGTAGTCCAATAGTGGGTCCTCTGGAAACAGGCGCAGCTCGATTCCGAGAATCTGCTCGAGCTCAGGGTTGGCCGTCAGATTCCACAGCCACGACTCCGGAGCGAAGATGGAGTTCTCCGGCCCATAGCCCGGATCAGCGAACGCAGCCAGGGGGGCGCCGGGACCGGAGGCGTTCAGTGCAGCGACCGCCGCCGCCAGGCTCTCCCCCGAGACCCTATGGAAGACCGCCGAGTTTCGGGCCATCGCCCCCAGGGGGTCGTCGCTGCCCTCCAGGTCTTCGCCGGCGATTCCCAAAGCCAACGCCATCTCCTCAGCGCCAGATTCCACCGACTCCTCGCTCACGAAGGGGAAATACCCCGTCACCACGATCGGAGCCTGCGGAGAACGGCTGCGCACCTTCTCCAGAAGCCCGATCATCTCAGCTCCGCAGTACCGACGCGTGGTCTCCTCCAGTTCCACCGGATCAGTCTGAGGTGAGAGGATGTGCTTCATGTTCACGTCGTTACCACATCCGTCGAGCAGGATGAGGTCCATCTCCTCCGGGTGCAGCATGTTCTCGACCTGACGCGTTATCGAGGTGACGGCGGAGGGAACCTCTCCCATGCACCCCTCGCCGCAGATCGCCTCTTCCGTCTTCTTGGGGACGATCTCCGCTCCGGAGATAGCATATGTGAAGCGGACCACCTCCTGCCCCGTCTCCTCTTCGATGCGCCGGGCCACCCGTGTGCTGAACTTGTCGCCCTCCCGCAACCCGTTCCCCCACATGGCCGAATCGCCTACCACCGCCATATAGAAGAAACCGCGGGTGAGTTTGATCCGGTCCGCATGGATGGGCTCGCCGGTCGAGGTCTCCGAGACGTAGACTTCCAGCCACGTGTTCGCGCTCATGGCGCTGGGGGCGATCTGCACTCCGATCCGGTGATACAACGGGGTGGTCGGCGCTGTTCCTTCCGCCAGCCAGAAGCCGCCGTCCTGTAGGCGGCTGCCATCAGAGGCGGGTCCGTCCCCGCCGGTCGACCGCGAGTCGAGGCTGCTGGTTCCTGCGGGAGTCGTCGGCGGGGCGACGTGTCGTAGCCGCACAGGTGAGTCGGACTGCGCCGGCACCAGGCGGATTTTCAACGACTCCGGCCGGTCTGTGGCTACGGTCAGGAAGAACTCCGCCATCCGCGGCGACGTGGTGTCCTCGCTCCCGACGCTGATCCAACGGCTGGGAGCCCACGAGTCACTCGGCCCCAACGGTGCCGATTCCAGGTTCTCCGTACTGACGATGTACACCTTCGAGGAAGTTGCTGAACCGGAGGACGCACCCGCCTGCGGTGCGCCGCACCCCCAACCCATGAGCGAACCCGCGACCAAGGCGGTCAGGGCAAGCCCGCCGGGAGTACCCACGAAGGCGCTGTAGCTGCGCTTGGACACCGGCCTCCCTTCGCGAAAGGTCTTGCCTGGAGGACACTTATGCGTAGGGGTGTATCGGCAGGACGGCGTGCCGAGCCCACCACCGATGCGGACCGTAGCCAACCTCGCTCAGCGGATTCGGACTACCCGAACGGCAGAGTAGGTCTGGCCGAACATATCGGTCGTTCGCACCCGGAGAAGATGTGTGCCCGCGATGGGGTTAGGAGGCAGGTAGGCCTGCCACAGGTGCGTGCAGGAGGTCGCAGTGGGTAGGCGTCGACCTCGTGGCGGCGTGGGGCTTTCCTCCGCCTCTTTCATCCGCAGGTAGAACGGGTCCTCACGTTGAACACGTTTCAGGACGACCCAAGGACCGGTGTCCCCAAGCTGCATCTCCACCGTGGAGCGCTCCGAACCCGCGAAGACGTTCACCAGCACCTCGGTCTTGGCGGCGTCGGATCCGGCGACCTCCTCAGGAACGAAGATCGCCATCTGGTGATCGGCTGGACGGCCGGCCGCACGGTATTCGATTGCGTAATCGGCTCCGTCAAACGTGATCGTGGAATAACCGTTTGGAGTCCCGTCCGACATTGTCGCGTGCGGAATCCCCCGCTCGTCCGGGGCTCCGCTCCACCAGCTTCCGCAGACCGTGCCCTGGACCAGATGGTGGTGCGGCTTCGCCCCGGGCCATCCATCTTTCTTTCCGAAGAATAGGTGTCCTTGGCGATGCCAGTGTGCGGAGATCGATAGGGTGTGCGGGTGGTCCTTCAGCAGGCCGAACAGCGCATCGCGGTCCGGCTCGCGGAACAGCGTCTTGCCGCCACGCTCCAGCACCAGAGGTATGTGCATCACCAGCACGACCAGCCGATCATTCGGTACCAACGCCAGATCGTTGCGGATGAACTCGAGTTGACGATCCTCCAGCCCTCCGATGTAGTACCCTCTGTTCTCCCCGCTCGCCCCGGTCCAGATTACGTCATCGAGCACGATGAAGTGTACTCGACCGTAGTTGAACGCGTAGTACGACGGTCCGAAGAGACGCTCCCAGGTCTCGTTCGAGTGTTGATCGTCCACCGCGTCGTAGTTCATGTCATGGTTGCCCAGCACATAGTGCCAAGGCATCCCCACCAACCCCAACGCCCGCACCAGGTTGTCCAGCAGCGGAAGGTGGTTGTAGACGTTGTCTCCCAGGGTGACGCCAAGCAGCGCATCTGTTCCCACCAGTTCCTCGACCACGTCGTGAGCCACGTAGTCGAGTTCCTTTTGCGTTCGTGGTTGCGTGTCGCCCAGGAGGATCGCTCGAAAGCGCTTCGGCTCTTCGTGAGGATACAACGCGAAGTCCACCGAGTCCGGAAGCCGCCCTGTCGGAGCGACGCCGGCGTATTGCAGGGGAGGGGAACCCGTCGGCTTGTTAACGTGGTAGAAGTGCGGAACCTGATGCTTGCTGGTGGCGGTCATCCAGCCTGCCGGTTTGATGACGAAGATGATCGTGTCGTCACCGACCGGCAGACGATACCGCCCCTGGCGGTCGGTACGCGCCACCTCGCAACCGTTCGATACCCCGACCCCTGCCTGCCCCGGCTCACCGGAATCGCGCACCCCATTGCCGTTTGCGTCGTGGAATACCACCCCGGTGGCCTCACCGGGTGCTCGCGGCGTCTCCAGGTGAGCCTGCTTCGGCGTACTGGCACACCCCACCCCGGCCAACAGCTCTGCGATGACCACAGCCTTACCGCAGAGAAACACGCTCGACCGGAATAGTCTCATGATTGGATCCCCCTTGGCATTCCACACGCTCTCACCGGGTCTCACCACCGGGAGAGTTTATAGCGTACGTAGCCGGTGTCGTCACGTAAGGCAAGCGCGCACCCGCCATCGGTGTGTCATTGACCATCCAGCAGCGGACCGCCGGTTGCGTACACGTTTCGCCCTACTTGGACAGGTTCTTACCGACGATTCGCTCGACCTTGGCGATTTTGGATTCGAGGCGTCCGCTCCGCCCCTGGCGGGCGTCGATCTTGATCGACACGCTGATGCGGCTGCAATCCTGGGCCATCCGCTCGTAGCACTTGCGGACCACCTCCATGCACTCGTCCCACTCCCCCTCGAGGACGGTCCCCATCGGGTTCAACCGATAGGGCACCCCGGACTGATCGATGATCTCCAGGCTGCGGGCGACGTACTTGCTGAGGCTCTCGCCTTTGTCGAAGGGCGACATCGAGAATTCGAGTAACAGGGCCATGGTTGTTGCTCCGTTGCGATGTTGTGTTCGGGTACGGTAGCAGACCGGGCGCGGTAGGCAAGAGCGCGTGTGGGTCAGGGGCCAGTGCCATGCTCGGGACCGTCACCGCGGCGCCAGTTGGGCTGCGATTGGCACGGACTCGCTACGCAGGCAACGCTCGTGCCCAGCGGAGTCAACTGTCGCCTAAGTTGTGTGTGGATCACAGGTTCTCGATATGCTCGATCACGTCTTGCTCCCTCCATAACACCCTGCAGTCGTACAACTCATCATACCAGAGAGGCTCCCTGGTCAGCAGATTGCCCAATCGCCTCTCGGTGAAGAGGGCGTTACAGTATGGTAAGGCGGCAGCGGCGTGCTGAAAGTCGTGCGTATCGCCCTTCTGAAACTTCTGCCGCTTGAAGCGCATCGCTGCATGAATGCCCGTCTGAACATGCAGGCATGGAAGCTCCGTTTGGATTCTTCCCATTCTCAGGCCGGCCACTACGATTGCCATGAGGTTCAGAGCAAGCTCGCGGGGCGTCGTCGGCGCCCCGTCGAGTTCGACGCGCTTACCCTTTCGGAAGAGGTCTTCAGCGAAGCCATGGAGTTCAGACATCCAGAGGCCGGCAACGCCTCTCAACTCGATGGATCGCGCGTCTTCGTAATCCGAAGACTCCTGTCTGTGTACATCGCACATCAAGTTCTGGACAGCCTGGAACAAGCGGTCGTCATCCGCCGGATACGGCGCTGAATCTACGAGACGCACGAAGTCTTCCAGCGATTGTGTTGCCTGAAGATCGTACATGGTTTTCTGCATAGCCAGTTCCAAGTCTGGTGGGAATGCGGTCTCCATTGGGAACAGTTCGCCCATTATGTGGCCGACCCGCACCCATACATAGTGTTCCGCGGGGCCGAGCGTGGTATCACCGAGGAGCTTGGTCCAGGTGTAATGGGAGATCTCCCGTATGCCGCGGTCAATTGGCGGCTGCAGCGCGAGGCCACCGCTCAGCTGATCGACGACGCAGGCTGTCGCTCGGCGCGAGTCTAGGTCCTTCTGCTTCATCGTTTCGGCAAGAACCGACCCGAATGCGGGACACCATAGTCTCCCGGCCTTGACGGCGTTGCACAGCCCCCGCCAGATTCTTGTATGCTGCGGGTTCGTGGGTCTCCCGAGGAAGGCATCGCGGCAATGAATCCAGTAGCGCTGATCCAAGTAGATCCTGTGGCGGCTCAGAGCTCTCAATCCGACGTTGTGGCGTTGGCCCCGCGCATACATGTCCAGCGACACATCGGGGTGTGATTTGTGCCGCTCGAGCGTGTCTGTGGACTTCTCGAGTCGCTCAGCCAGTGCTGGTGGGATGTCGTGCGATACCATTATCCGAGCCCTACGCACAGATTCAGTGTCTGGCCAATCTGACCCCGCGTTTGGTCAGACGTTGAAGCGGATGAGGATGACGTCGCCTTCTTGGACAATGTAGGTTTTGCCCTCCTGGCGGACTTTGCCGTCTGCTTTGGCGGAGCGCATGTTGCCGGCGGCGCGGAGGTCGCTCAGGGCGACGGTCTCGGCGCGGATGAAACCGCGGGCCAAGTCCGTATGAATGTTGCCGGCTACGTCCAGGGCGGACGATCCGGCGCGGATGGTCCAGGCTCGGGCTTCCCTGTCGCCGACGGTGAAGAAGGTTATCAGTCCGGCAGCCGCAAAGCACGAGTGCAGCAGGCGGTCCCGCGCCGGCTCGGTCACGCCCAAATCTTCGAGGAACGCCGGCCGGTCCGCCTCGCTCAGTTGGGCGATTTCGGCTTCGGTCTCGGCGCAGAGGGCGATGGCGGCGTGGGCGTGTTCGGGGACCTCCGGAGCTGCGTCGGATGCATGATCCTCGCTTACGTTGTAGACCACGACCCAGGGCGTCTCGGTGAGAAAGGCAAAGCTGGCCAACGTCTTGCGCTCATCCTCCGAGGTGAGCACAGTCGAGATGGCTTGAGACTTCTCCAGGGCTTCTTGACAGCGCTGGAGGGCGAGAAGCTCGCGTTTTTCGGCGTCGTGTGATCCCGAGGGCTTCTTCAACGCCTTTTCGATCCGGTCGATCCGCGTGGTCACCGCGTCGAGGTCGGCGTAGACAAACTCCTCCCACAGCTCGGTGAGGTCGGCGGAGGGGTCCACGCGGTTTCGGTACGGAGGGACGGTGTTGCTCTCGAAGTCGCGGATCACGCTGACCAGCACATCGGCTTGGCGGACGGCGGGGAGGTGACGCTTGAACTCTTCCACCCCGTGGCGGTCCTCCAATGAAAACCCGGGCACGTCCACGAACTCGATGGTGGCGTGGGTTGTCTTCTTGGGTTTGTAGAGTGTGGTCAGATAGTCCAGACGCTCGTCAGCCACCTGGACCACCCCGACGTGTTCGTGGGTCATCTCGCCGGCATCGACCTGTTGGCCGGTTACCGCGGTGTACAGCGTTGTCTTTCCGGATTGAGGCAGACCGATGATGGCGGCACGCATGATGTCACTACCTCTGGTGCGTTGACCAAGCCCCAGCCCTCGTCACCGCCGGGCCGAGCCGTTTCAGCCACAGCGGCTGGACGACGGAATCGATCGATTCTACGAGCGGTTTCCTGTCGTGCAAGGCGGGAGGCTACCGACCCGACGGGGCGACGGTACAATGGGATTCGGCTGTGGGTCGACGGTGGCGTGCAAGGCGGAGTGCTCATGTCAGGGGCTGGTCTGCTCAAAGCGATCGAGGAGGAGATTGGCGCAGAAGAGCTGTTCCCTGCAAACGCACGCATGATCGTGGGCGTGTCGGGGGGGGCGGACTCCATGTGTCTGCTGCACGCTCTCGTGGGGCTGAATCGACGTCCGTCCTACGCACTCGATCTGCACATCGCCCACCTGAATCACCAGCTTCGTCGCGAGGAGGCCGACGCGGACGCGGCGTTTGTGCAAGCTGCGGCGGATGGGTTGGGGCTGCCCTGCACGATAGAGTCGGTGGACGTGGCGGCGAGTGCTCGGCAGCGCGGCATCTCCGTGGAGGAGGCTGGTCGCGCCGCGCGTTACGCTTTTTTTGAACGGTTATGTCCCCGGACCGGTGCCGAGTACGTCGCCTTGGGGCATCAGGCGGACGACAATGCGGAGACGGTGCTCCAGCGCATGCTCCGGGGTACGGGGCTACGCGGTCTGGCGGGAATCCCCCGTTCTCGCCCGCTAAGCTCGGGAAGTTTGGTTCGCCTGGTGCGACCCTTGTTGCGGCATGGCCGTCGGGCGATTCTGGAGTTCAACGCCGCCGAAGCTGTGCCCTTTCGGGAGGACGCCACTAACTCCGGCAGCGAGCCCATGCGCAACCGGTTGCGGCACGAGATTCTCCCTCTGCTGGCGGAACGGGTGAATCCGCAGGTGCGCGATGCGCTGCTACGCTTGTCGGAGCAGGCCCGCTGGGTCAATGAGTATGTGGACCGGACGGCGCAGTCGGCGTTTGATCCGCTGGTGATCGAGCATACCGATCAGGCGTTGGCTTTGAACGCCGGGGCACTGTCGCGCAAGAGTCGTATCATGCAGGCGGAGCTGGTGCGCCGGGCGATCGCCGCTTTCGAACTGGGCGAGCAGGACGTCAGTTTTACCCACTTGAGTGCGGTGGTGGACCTGCTCTCCGATCCAGCCAGCGGCAAGCAGCTACACCTGCCTGGCGGGATGATCGTATCGAAGATCTACAACCGCTTGATCTTCGCCGTGCCCACCGACGAACCGCGCGAGACGCTGGCCAGCGAGATCGTCGTGCGCATCCCCGGGCGGACCGCGATGCCGCGTCACGGGGTCGAGCTTACCTGTACATACGCCGAGCTTCCCGCGGGCGGGGCGGCTGACGCCATGCACGCCGCGCATCCTCAGGAAGAGTGGTTCGACGCCGACGCCGTGCATCTACCGCTGATCGTGCGCCATCGCCGCCCAGGAGACCGCTTCTGGCCGCTGGGGGCGCCGGGTTCCAAGAAGGTGTCCGAGTTTCTGATCGACGCGAAAGTTGATCCCGCGGAGCGCGCCCGGTTGGCGTTATTGTGTGATTCGTTGGGGCCGGTGTGGTTGATCGGTCATCGCATTGACGAGCGGGCCAAGTTGACTCGCCAGACTCGCCGAGTGCTCCAGGTTCGCTTGCGGTGGCTTCGGTGAGCGGAGATTCGCGGCGTTGGCGGGACAGGTGTCTGGACCGATCGACTTCAGGTTGATCCAGGAGGCGGTGAGGTATGCCCGTGCTTGACTCCAGGGAGAATGAGGCTGGGCGGATCACCGCGCGGATGCTGCTCTTCGTGTTCCTGGTGGCGTTGGGGGCTCGGGCAGGATGGGGGCTGTACCGCATGAGCGCGTCGGGTTCTGCGGCGCTGGAGTTTCCGGATGAACAACAGTACTGGCTGATGGCGACGTCTTTGCACGAGGGGCGGGGCCTGACCGATGAGTTGGGTTTCCGCGCCGGGCGGATGCCGCTCTATCCCGCGGGTCTTTCGCTGGTCGTGGGATGTTCGTGGGGGGTGGCTGCGGTCAAGGTTGCTCAGTGGCTCATCGGGGGGCTGGGGGCGGTGTTTGCCGCGATACTGGGTTCACGGTTCGGCGGGCGTGGGGTGGGCGTATTAGTCGGTCTGGCGTTCGCGGTGGATCCTTTTCTGATCTTCTTCAGCAACCTGGTCCTCACCGAGACGCTGTTTCTGACGGTTCTGGTGGCGTGGTGGAGCTACGTTGCTCGTTTCGCGGTTGAGCCGCGCGGGCCGACGTGGCGCCAGTGGATTCTGGTGGGCTTGCTGGGTCTGGCTTGCGTGTATGCGCGGGAGTCGACGCTGGGGTTGATCGGCGCCGTGCTGGTCGTCCACCTGATCCGGCGGCGCTTCGAGCGTAACAGTTGGCTGGGCGTAGCCGTGGTCGGCGGGGTCTTGTTGGCAGGGCTTTTTCCGTGGGCGCTGCGGAATCACCAGGTGCTGGGGGACTGGTGTTGGTTGACGACTCGTGCGGGGATATCGCTGTACGACGGCGTTGGCCCGCAGGCGACCGGGGCAAGCGATCTCGGCGACGTGAAGCGGCAGGACGCCGTTCGCGAGCTGACCGAGCTGGAGTACAACCGGTACTTCCTGAACGCCGCCTGGGCGGAAGTGCGGGCCGATCCATTCCGCGTCGTACAGTTGGCGGTGCGGAAGTTCGGCCGCATGTGGAACCCCGTACCCAATGCGGCGGAGTATCAATCGGCGATGGTGCGGGTGGTCAGTGCTGCCTGGATGATACCGCTGCTGCTGTTGGCGCTTGCGGGTGCAGTGGTGCTAGCCAGAGATCGAACTGCGGGAGGGCTTGGGGCTGTCGTGTTCCTGCTTCTACCGGCGTTGTACCTCAGTGCGTTGCACATGGTCTTTGTCGGCAGCGTTCGCTATCGCCTGGGGGCGATGCCCATGTTGGCGGTCCTCGCCGCAGTTGTCCTGGTGCGTTGGTGGGAGCGAGGACGCACTCGTGGCTGAGGACGCTGCTGCCGGCTTTCATGTCTATGAGATGTCGGAACCATAGCTTCGACCGCGCCACAACAAACCGTACCGGAAGTAGCGCACTGCGGAGCGCAACAGGATCCACCACCAACACAGCTCGCGCACCGGGTTGAGCAGGGCGACGTACCAGGGCTGACGAAGACGCCACGCCAGGCCCGCCAGAATCACGTGCATGCACCCCAGGGAAATCATTGCCGGGGTGCTGAGCGTGCCCGCGATGATCCCAGCGGTCAGGCCGACGTATGGCACGACACTTACCACCAGACCCAGCGACAGCGGAATCGGCAGCAGCCACCAGTGCCGGCGGAACATCGGGTACGCGTTCTTGGAGAACCCGTCGATGGTCGCTCGAGCGCCCGCGTACATGCGCACCCGGATCAGCGGACCCGCCAGGGCGACGGCCTGTTTGAAGCCTGCCTGTTTTACGACGCGGCCCATGCCCACGTCGTCCACCACCGCGTTACGCAGCGACTCGAACGCTCCACTGGCTTCAAAGGCGTCCCGCCGAACGAGATTGAACATCCCGCCCCCGAGAGCGAGCAACCCACTGCGGGTGCGACTGATCAGGAACGTCGGGAAGATGGCGAAGGGCCCCAGATAGAGGGTCGACATGATGACCGCCTCGAGCCACTCGCCGGTCAGCAATCGGGGAAACAGAAAGAGCATGCCAACGTCACGTTCGAGAACATAGGGTAACGCACGGCGGAGCAGGTCCGGGGCGTACTCTATGTCGGCATCCACGAACAGCAGCCAATCACCGCGAGCGTGCTGGGAGCCCAATTGCAGGGCGAACGGCTTGCCCAGCCAACCCTCCGGGGGATCGCTGCCGGGCACGACTTTCAGATTCTGAAACTGCTCCTTCAACTCCGCGAGAATCTGCGGCGTCGCGTCGGTGGAGCGATCGTCCACCACGATGACCTCGAAGGACGGGTAGTCCTGTCGGCAGAAAGAACTCACCGCCCGGCGGATTCCGTCGGCTTCGTCGCGGGCGGGCACCACGATGGAGACATGCGGCCAGTGTGCGGGGGGAGAACCAGGCACGCGACTCAGTTCCGGGATCGCCAGCCAGTTGACCACGAACAAGACCAGGAACACCATCCACAGCCCAGCTCCGACCCACAATGCGTATTCCAGGACGTTCTCCATCGTAAGTCAGTATAGCGACAATCGGGCCGAATGCGGAGACGCCGGTTAGGTCCCGGGCACGCTGATTAGCCGAAGTCGTGAACACTCGGGGGTTCGTGGTGTCCCTGGCGCGGTCCGTGGGTTATCATCGGGGAACGTGCCATGACACGACGGAAGGCGCGGACGCGCGGGTGCTCCACTCTTGCTTACAGAAGGGACGGGGCACCCTAACTGGATTCGAGGCCAGACATGGGTGCGACCATTCTTGGGGCAGTGTCTCGCACGAATGAGGCTTACGTCCAACAAGTGGCCCGGGCGGACTTGCTCGAATGGGGGACGGCGTACAGTTCAGCCGAGTTTGCGGGCTTGCCGGAATCCAACCAACTGTGCGCATTCACGGTGGCGAACGACGACGAGGTTCGCCGTGCGTACCCGGAGGTCGAAGCTCATTTTGCGGCTCGCGGAACGAAGTGCCTACGCTGGAGCGCGGCGCCCGATCGACCGTCGGAGTCCATGGGGCAGTTTCTCTTTGAGAAGGGATACCAACGGCGTCGTGCGCTGGCCTGCGGTCTGGCGGACTGGCCGGTCTTGTCCGCCCGGCCGGAGGTGAAGGTCCTGCCGGCGCGGGCTACGCGAGCCCTGTACGAGCAGACGTTCTTCAATCCCGCCGCAACTTGCACCTCGGAGCACATGGCCCTCGCCGCGGCTGCCGGGCTGGAACGCTTGGACGACGCCCGTTATGACGCATCCGTGGCGCTATTGGATGGCAAGCCGGTCGGTCGGGGAGCGCTGTTGCACCACGGCGACATCGGGAGGGTGATCGATCTGTATGTGTCGGTGGAGCACCGCCGGCGCGGCATCGGCACGGCGATCCTGCTGCACTTGCTGAGCATCGCTCGTCGGACGATGGCCCGCACGATCTGCCTGGAGGTCGATGCTGACGACCCACCAGCCAGACGCTGGGTCGAGCGAGCCGGGTTCGTCGCTGATGGCGAAACAGTCCAGTATTGGCATCCCGACACCGTGGCTCCGGAGCAGACGCACGGATGATCCTCAAGGCGAAACACGTGATTCCGGTGGCAGGCGCCGGGGGCCTCAGCCGCCGAGCGGTCATTGACAACGGCTTGGTCGAGATCCACGAGACCCGCATAGTGGACGTGCGCCCGAGCAAGCCTCACGAGCGGGGGAGCAGCATCATCGATTGCGGTGATGCGGTTCTTCTTCCCGGATTCGTGAACGCCCACACCCATTTGGAGCTATCCCACCTGCAAGGGAAAGTGACGCCGGTCGTGCCCGTGGCGGCTGAGGTTGGCGACTCGGTGTTTACCGGCTGGCTGAGGAGGTTGCTCGCAGAGATGCGGTCAGCGCCCGACGAGGAATCGGGGTTGGCTGCGGCTGCCAATGAGGGCGCCGCATTCAGCCTGCGGGCGGGGGTAACCACCGTCGGCGACATCACCCGTCGCCCGGACATTACTCGACCGGTGCTCCGAGCTGGGCGCCTTCGCGTGGTGTCGTTCGGGGAGGTGATTGCCCTTGGGGCGCTGCGCGAGAAGCTTCGCCCGCGCCTCGACGCCGCCTTGGACCGGACGCATGATTCCGATCGACTCAATGCGGCGGTCTCCCCGCACGCACCCTACACCTGCGACCGCCGGGCGCTGCGGGCCTGCAAGGAGGCGGCGTCCGCGGAGAAGGCCCGTCTGTGCATGCACTTGGCGGAGTCGCCGGAAGAGACGCTATGCACCGAGCACGGGCGGGGACCGCTGGTCGATCTCTTGCGCTCGGTCGGGGTATGGAACGACTCGGTCAAAACTCCGGGGCTTGCTCCGGTCGAGTACGCGGACCTGCTTGGTCTTCTCTCTCCGCGAACTCTGCTGGCCCACGTCAACTACCTCAGCGATGCTGATCTGGACCGTCTGGCTCGTTCGGGCGTACACGTAGCCTACTGTCCGCGCACCCACGCCGCCTTCGGACACGCGCCCCACCGGTTCGGTGAGATGCTCTCTGCCGGCATCAACGTCTGCATTGGGACGGACAGCCTGGCTTCGACGCCT
>JAAEQG010001481.1 GCA_024231775.1 bacterium | reverse complement strand
GTACACCGCCAGTGCATCGTCAATCTCCATCACGCCGTCCGCCTACAGCGGAACAACGAAGGATATTGGTCACTCCGTATGTCGGGAATACCATCCCCCGTGGCAGTGAGCCGGCGTTCCGTCCCCGCTGTCAAGACCCGATTGGAGGAGATCCGGGCTCAACAACTCAAATAGTCGTCCGGTACCGTTAGTCACAAAAATCGACCGTTAGTCACATACAACCGCCAAAACGTTCCTTCTCTGCTTAAAATATGGATCGCCAGATCAGAGGTCTCGAAATACTGTTGAGGCTGAAAGGAGATTGGAAGTGCTTCGAAATGTGTCTGTACGAATGACTCTAACCGCGCTGGTCGCGTTTGGATGTGACGATGGCAATGGGAACACGGATACGGATGCGTCCACGGGCGCCGACACAGACACTGACACGGACACGGACGCCGGCAGTGATGCCGACACCGACAGTGACACGGACAGCGACACGGACACCGACACCGACAGTGATACCGACAGCGACACGGACACGGATACCGATACTGACTCGGATACGGACTCAGACTCCGATTCAGATACCGACACTGATACGGATATTGATTCAGACGCCGATACTGACACAGACACCGATACGGATACTCGTACGGACTCAGAACGCGACGCCGGAATCGACGGAGGTTGGGACGGAGGTTCAGACGGCGGAGAGGGTGGAGATCTAGATACCGACAGCGACACTGATACCGACACGGACACAGACACGGACACAGACACGGATACAGACACAGACACGGATACAGACACAGACACGGATACAGACACGGACACCGATACGGACACCGATACGGACACCGATACGGACACCGACACGGATCCGTCCTACTCCGAGGTCATCCTCGCCGACTCACCGGTGGCGTACTGGCGCTTCGAGGAAACTTCGGGCACGAATGCCTACGATAAGGTCGCCGAGCTTGATGGCACGTACGTGAACACCACCCTCGGCCTGCCCGGCGCGAGTGCGGGCCTGGGCCTGGCCGCCGGGTACAACGGCGCTACGTCAGAGATCGAGGTCCCCGACGTGGGCCGGTTCACCGACCTGACCATCGAGATGTGGATCTACCCGGAGAACATCGCCGACGACTCGGGCCTGGTGGCCCTGTACCACACCGACTCCTGGGCGCCGGAGAGCTCGCACCTGCAGTTCGGCAACCGCAGCGTCCACTGGGCGATCAACGACGGCGGCCTGCCGACCTTCTCCACCCTGCACCACGCGGATCAGTGGCTTCACCTGGTGGTGTCCTACGAGTCGGCCACCGGTGTCGGCACCGAGTACGTCAACGGCGTCGAGGCCGGGACCGCGAGCTACACCGCGGGAAGCCACGTGACCCTGGACGAGGGCACCTTTGGCGCCTGGCTCGACATGCGTCATTTCGAAGGCCGCATCGACGAGGTGGCGATCTACGACCGGCTCCTCGAGCCCACCGAGGTGGCAGAGCACTTCGCGGTCGGCAGCCGTGACGAGATCGACGGCTGTGCCGACGGCCCCTGCTGGGACGGCGTGGAGTGCATCGACGTGCCCTTCCCCAAGGAAGGCTTCCGCTGCGGGGAGTGCCCGGTGGGGTACGAGGGGTACGGGCTCTTCTGCCACGAGTCCTACCAGCGCTGCGACTGGTGGACGTTTCAGGACACGTGCAGCAACGGCCAGGGCGACTGTCTGGCCGGGGATCTGTGCCGGTGCCATGCGGGCTTCCAGGGTCAGTGGTGCGATTCGGCCGGCGAGGCGACCTGCGACGGCGTGCTCGGCTCCGATCCCGCGGTGTGCAGCGGCCACGGGGTGTGCTCGCAGGACGAGCAATGTACCTGCTTGCCCGGGTACTCGGGCGACCAGTGCGAGATCCCGAACACCGAGCCCTGCTTCGGCCTGGCGCCAGATGATCCGTGGGTCTGCAGCGGCCACGGGATGTGCACCGGGCTCGACGAGTGTGTGTGTACCTCCATGTGGAGGGGCGTCCGGTGCGAGGAGAACTGGTGGACCTGCGACGGCCGGGATCCAGACGACATCGAGGTCTGCGAAGGATATGGCACCTGCGTCGGGCCGGACACCTGCGAGTGCGATGAGCACCACAGCGGCTCCCGGTGCCAGTTCCTCATCGAGCCCGATGCCGAGTGCATGTTCCAAGACTGCTACGGGCGAGGCAACTGCCGGGCAACCGGAATCTGCAAATGCGAGCTCGGGTACTACGGAGACTACTGCGAGTATATCTACATGTGCGGCGTGTGGAGCTACTACGACCCGCAAGTCTGCAATGGCCGCGGGACCTGCAACGATGTCGACACGTGCTCCTGCGACCCTGGCTGGGCGCCCCCGCTTTGTGCGACCGCGCAGTAGTTGCGGACGGGAGTGCGGATCCGACGACAGTCCCCGAGCGCAGGCGACCCAAGGTCGCCTGCCTGTGAGGAAGCCAGACGCACTGGGTACGGTCCTGCGATCTTTTCGTTCTAGCGTCGGTCCGCTCCCGGGGGTTCGGCTCTGAAAACGCCGCGGCACCGAAGCTCTTCGAGGACCCGTCGCGCGAGGTCGGGCGGTGGCCGGTGCGCTGCCGCAAGCGCTCACGACCCGGGCCAGCGCCTGCCGTTGGCTGCGGCAGCGTGGACAGTGCTGCAGGTGCCGTTGCAGCGCGGGTCGGAAGTCGCGGGAGAGCCGCCCGTCGAGCTCCAGCTGGCTCTATCGGCGATGACCTCGTATTCCACTTTGGGATATTCCGATATTCGGGTCTTGAACTTAATCGGGAGGTGAGGCTCGGGTTGGCTGAATTGTGGCTGATACGGACTTCCCCGGAAACTCGATCGTGTTTACAAGAGAATCGTAATTGTGGGAAGTGGAATTATTGGAAAACTGATATTATTTATTGAATATAAAAGAGAGAATATATGTTGTTTAAATCAGAAAAATTTACGAGAGCCTATTACGCACTGCTTGCGGTATTATTTTTTGCCGTAGGCTGTGCAAAAGTTATTTTCGATCAGGAATATTTAAGAATCTCCTGCATCAGTAGTGGGTTGAACTGGATTGGAAGTGGCATTGTATGATGGAGGTTGGCCGCAGGAGCCGGAGGCGAGGAGAAGGGAGCCGATACAAG